>JAGQQQ010000372.1 GCA_020426125.1 Planctomycetaceae bacterium | reverse complement strand
CCCTCTTCATAGGGGAGGCGTTTTGGCTTCCCTGAACATTCGAAAAATCCGTTTGGGAATTCCAGATCCGGTTTTCAGATTTTTGCATCTGTTCGATCTCAATCGGCCAGAGGAATTGGTCGAATGTTTCGTCCTCGCGGCAATCGACCACGAAGTCGACAATGCCGTTTGCTTTGATGGGAATCCAATCCGTTGACAACTGTTTTGTCTCATGAAGGACTCGCGACTGGGCCATAACCTGATCACCCACAACGATCGCTGCGTCGATTCCATCTCCGTTAAACTGCAGATGCGAAACTTCGCTGTGAATTCGAATGGAACAGTCAACTTCGGAGACCCACCTCCGGATGGCGCACGTCTGGGCGGTTCCCCCTGGGTGGCCCCCTGCGCGGTCAAGCGAACACCAGCCAATACGTGCATCGGGATATCCCAGTTTGCCGATCCATTTGTCGGATTCGAAACGAGGAAACGGCTCGAAGTATGTCACCTCCCCTGACTTTGTGAATTCCCCCCAGCCGTAGAACCACCCGGAATGAGCACTGGGGCGAGTTCCCAGAAGCGACTCTTCAGCGGAGTGCCAGACCCTCACTTCGTTTCCATCTTGATCCGACTGATGAATCTCGATGTCCCAGGCGAACTGATCGAAAAACTCCGTTGATCCGCAATAAACCACAAAGTCGATGACTTGTCCTCGGTTCAAATGCACAGACTCCGTTTCCAGATCGTGGGTCTCCGCAAGCGCATGTTCGCTCGCGAGCAAGCCTCCAGGACCGATCACAAAACCCCGGACTCCGTCCCCGGCAGTCTGTGAGTGAGTCAATTGGCTGGTGACGCGGACATCGCAATCGCGGTCCGCAATCCATCGACGAATACTGCAATGCTGGTAGTCCGCTCCGGGATGGCCGCCGATTCGGCTGAGCATCAGAAACTCGCCTGGACCGCCTTTCTCGTGGTCGAAACTCCGCCATCGATCCATATCAAAAACGGGCAAAAGATCGAAGTGTCGAACCACATCACCAGTTGGATTGATTTCTCCCCAACCGTACTGCCAGCCCGTACCGGATCGTCGTCTGACACGATAAAGAAAAAACACCTCATCAGCCACAATCCCGGCATTTGACGTTGCCAATTGAGTGATCTCGCAGTCCTGTACGGCAGATCGGGCGATTGGCTTGTCGGTGACGAACATTGCTTCCGGGGATAACGCCCGGATTCTGCGGATCGTTTCTGACTGGGAATCGGGAGACGACGCGAGCCGGTTTTGGTTCCACATGGTGAATGTTCCAAAACGATTTCCGCTCAGAAAAAACGGCGACAAATCGCCCCGGTACCCGAGCAAGCTCGATGCAAGATAGTCTGGTTCCACCACGAGAGGATGTTCGGAATGCGGAATCCTCGAGGCAAATTCCTTTCCCGGAGAGAACGGATATCGAAACTCTTGGACTACGGCAAACACTCCGCCGAGAACATGAATGGCGAGGATCGTCGTCACCAGCGCGGACGAATAGTCGTCTTCCAGGGCGAACTCAGAACCGCGCCAGTCATCCGCCGTATCGTCTTCCCCGTCGAATTCTCTGATGAACCAGAAGCAAGCGAACCACAAAAGGAAGAGAAATCCGTCATGACGCTGTCCACCCGAATGGACCAGATAGGAAAAAAGAATCAGACCAAACGTGCCCGCCAAATAGATTCCCAGAATAAAACGATTCTTCAGCAAGGCCCAACACGAAACCCCGACCAACAACAGCCCGATGACGCATTGGATCGTCGGTCCATAGCTCAGGGAATCGGTAATGTGAGTATTCCAAAACACAACCTGAAATTGTGGAATCGGAAGAATCGCCCGGGACACCGCACCAACTCGATCCAGAATCCGCGTGGAATCGATCCAAGTTGTCCATTGAGTCATGAAGCCAGCGTCCTCACGAGGAGCGATTTGGTAAATCGACAGGAAAAACCCGCAGAGAAAAACGAGCGAGAACCCAATGAACGGCTGAGACCGGAGCGAGTATCTCCCCGACGTCAACACGTACGCTGAGAGGCCACCAAAGACGGCAAGAGCCACAATGGCACCATGGACATTGCTCTGACAGAGCAGCGCCAGGGCAACGCCCAGCCAGATCAAATGATCCATCCGACGGCTGCATAGATGGCAGATGATTACGATTAACAGGACGCTCAAGGCATAGTTACGGGCAATGATCGAGTATTCGAAGAGTGAGAAATACCCAAAAACAAAGCAGAGCCTCTGCCACCAGGAAAACGGCGCCCACGCGAGAACCAGACCAACCGTCGCCGTCGCGATCAGGAGATGAAAATACTGCATCATCAGGGGATCTGGCGAGATTCTCGAAAGCCCCATCAGGCAAAGATGCCACAACGCCGGATGACCTTCATAACGAAGATTCGAAATGAGCATCAGCAGATTGGGACTGTCTCTTGCCAACAGCCAAGCTTGCAATTCATCCCGCCAGGGCTCATGAAATTGGACGACGACAGCTCCGAACAGAAAGTAAGCTAAAGCCGCTAAGAGATCAAACTTTCGATCCGACTCCATCTAGTCTCCACGTGCTATCGTCAGAAGGGGCAACATTCGAGAGGATGTGCGCAAAGCGAGGTGCCAAACAGATTCGTTCTACGTGCAGAGGATTCAAATCACGCGAGTCCCAAGCGGTGATTCAACAGCCCCCTAATACGAAACCAATCAGAAGAACGTTGAGTACGAGAAGATATGATGTGTCCCATGGGAATCAGAATGCGTCAACAGGGTTCCCATCTCGCCGATCTCCCAGTCGCTGCCATATCTGAAAATCGATATTCTCGCTGATGAAATGAACCGAACCGTCGGCCAACAGGAGATTTGCCCCCCCGGAATGAAGAGACTTGAATCCTTGAGACGTCGTCCAGTTGCTCCATGAGTGGCAGTCCGTAGGAGGAATATCGTCGTTCCCCTCCCCTTCTTCGGGACAGGTTGGATAATTGATCGGGACGGATGTGGACAAGAGCCAAGTCTGAGTGGCATACCAACCGAGGCTATAGGGGTGATCGCTACATTTGACGCGAATTTCCCCCATGGCGATCGTGTTTGAGGTCCCATCCGTAATGTCGGCAATTCGCGCCGACCAGACTGACCTGCCGAATAAGCCAGAGATGACGCTGGAGTCCGCGGAGTCGCCGTATCGAATTCCTCCCGTCCCAAAGTGATTTCCAGGGAAAATCGTACACGAGTTGTTGTTCGACTCCATCAATTGGGCTCCCTGGCTTGGACCATAATTGCATTGAGCCCGCGAGATGTCATTCCAGACTGTCGCTCCGTTGTGCGTATCGCTGGGGCAAAGAAAGACGGGAATTATCCGCGTTCGCATTTCCTCATCGGACTCAAATTGTGCTACGACGTCCTGCCGAAAATCGATCTGATTGTAAAACGGCGACTGATCCAAATACGGAAGCAGCTTCACTTGAATTCCCCCCTTGCGATGGCTTCCCGCATCAAAAGCGTATCTTCCGGGTGCCGCCCACCCCGAACCGATGGGAAGCTGGCGATAAACGTCGTGATAATTGTGCAGGGCCAGACCGAATTGTTTGAGATGGCTGCGACAGTTCGCACGCCTCGCGGCCTCCCGAGCGCTTTGCACGGCCGGCAGCAAGAGGGCGACAAGAATCCCGATAATGGCAATCACAACCAAAAGTTCAATCAATGTGAATCCCGATCTCCGATGTCTCATCGCGCCTCCAGTCGGCTCAGATGGCCGAGATGTTGGTCGTCCGCATCCGTGGGGACACTTCGAGTATATCTTTCCACCGTCACGAATCCCTGCCAGTCGTAGATTTCCTTGAAAACCCGGGAAGAATCGGGATCCTGTGACCACTCGTTCGACAGGCGTGCATGAGCTTCCGGAACAATCGCGAAGGCGGTCGAACTGATTACCCAAAGTTCGTTCAAAGGAGTCCCATCCAGTTCCCAAGTACGGACTTCCTTCATCGTTCCTATCACCGGTCCTCCCAGGTAGTGTGGCAGGTCCTCTTCACTTCGCAACAAGACAGGGACGGTCTTGCCTTGCGTGTAGTATTGAACGCTGGAATAGATTCCGGTGTTTGTCACCAACAGTGTTTCACCTTCCTTCAACTTCTCAATGGCAAACTCGGCTGCCCCTCGCGTGCCTTGACTACTCGCATACTGATGGCTTTCGACAAACTTCCAGTGCAGATAACCCACATTGGCAATGAGCAACACCGACGCCCCCAGGCAAATGTCGAACGGAAAGGATCTCCAGAGGAATAGGCTCGCCGCGACCGGGAGAAAGACGGTCGCAAACAGGAAGTAACGGGGAGTGGCGATCGAAGCAAACGCCACCGAAAATGTGGTGGCCAGAAAGATCGGCATCAGAATCAGGCTCATGAGCAACCACTCCGTCCACTTCCTCTGTCGAATCAGCCAAACGCACAACAGGCAAATGACGGCCACGACGATCAGGGAGCGCCCCCGTTGAAGAGATGAGTTCACGCTGGGGAACATCAACTCGTCAAGGCAATACGGGATCGACCATCCATCCACTTTTGAGATCCAATAATCCGCCTTGACGCGGCGGACCTGATTCAGCAATGTCGGAACCCACAACGAATAAGCGACAATTATGCTCAGCACCGCGAATCCGACCCAGCGGGATCGGCGATTTGCGAGAAGTTCTGCCGGTCGAAATCCCGATTGAAACAACAGCAGAACGGCGAGCACAACACACTCCGCGGCGAATGTGAAAATCGCATAATTGTGGGTATAAAGGCTTGCTGTTCGAAACAAAGCCCAAGCCGCGAGCCAGTGCTTAGCCCGATGGTCCTCGGCCTGAAGAGCCCGGACCAGGCACCAAACTCCCCAAACGACGAACGCCGTCCCGAGCGAGTACATTTTCGCATCTTGCGACCATCGAACATGCGACGATGCCAGCGCCAGGAGAAGGGCAGAAAATCCCCCCGAACCCAGCGCGTAGAACTCTCGTTTGCGGGGATCATCCGCAGGGGTTCGAAAGAGATCCCTCGTGAGCAGGTAAACACCGCCAACGGTCATCACTCCGGAAACAACAGAAAATGTTCGCAAGGTGACGATGGACTCTCCAAACAGGTTTCCCCAGAGGCGAAGCAGGACAAAGTAGAGTGGGGCGTGGACATCATTTCGCAGAGCGTGAAACATTTCTCCCCAAGAAAGTTTCTGCGTCAGCAAATAGCTAAACGATTCGTCATACCACATGCTCGCATCGCCCAGATGAGCCATTCTGACGGCCAATGCAACCAGGAGGACAACACCGACTAAGACAATTTCAACTAAGGTTTTTCCAGCGGCGTTCATGATGCAAGCGTCAATTACAACAGAATCGAGTCCGACTTGAGTGATCCAACCGATGCGCGATGGACGACCATCGCGATGCTCGTCACCAGATCCCGAGGGTACCATCCATCGGGAAGGACACGAGATGACACCGTAATATCGGATGCATTGGACTTCAATGGAACATTCCGCACGTAAAGCCTGCGATTGAGCGCTGATTCCACATGCGCGATCACCTCGGAAATAGAAGTCGGCTTGCCAGCGGCCAGTGTCTGGAGACATTCCTTCGTTTGTGGCTTCAGAATCGCTTCGGCAATATATCGCCCCACGTCTTCGCACCAGACATAATCCCGAAGAGTGTATAATGTCCCAAAGATTACGGTCTCGGAATGATTCAGTCCGTTTCGTACCAGCTTGGCGACCAGGCCTTGCCGTCCCCTGGACGACACGGGACCGATTACTGTCGAGACACGGTAGATCCGGACGCTGACCTCATTTTGAAGTGCGAGTGCCAGTCGTTCTTGGCGGTGTTTCAAATCTCCATACGGACGCATCGGCACAATGGGAGAGTCACTATTGATATTTCGTTGTCCTTCGAATAACCCTCCCACAGAACTCACAAGCGATAAGCAAACACTCACTTTCGGCGAACGCTTTTTCAACGCGTCCAATTGATCCACGACTCTCTCGAAATTTTGAAACTCCCCCTCGACTTCCGATTCTGTCGCGAGGAATCCCGCACTCCCGGCGGCCCAGAGGAAGTGAACTTCCGTCGGAATGTGCGATGGCGTGCGAGCAATTCGCATCTCCAATTCCTGGACGATCGAAGCCCATTGCCAACACTGCTCGGTCGGATCATTCCACGTTAACGGAAAGGTGCGCCCATCGGAGACATGTCCAGACAGGGCGTTGACGATGCTGCGACCAATCAGCCCCAGTCCAAAAATCGCGATAATTCGGCTCAGCCGTGGTTCATGGTGTTCAAGTAGTAACAAGAGCCTTCTCCCGTTCACGATCCATCTCAAAGGCTTGAAGAAGTATCTTGTCACTGGAACGGTCGACGATGAAATAGGTCGGCTTCCCCAGAGAGCGCGAGACCAGAACGCCCAGATATTCCAGAATAATGCTCAAAAACAAAGAGTTTAACCCGCCAAAGAACATCAGTCCCAAGAACAGCGAGATCCATCCGGGAACCATGACGAATTGAGGATCGACCAGCCACTGAGTGAGCTTGAACAACGAAATCAGGACGCCGAAGATGAGGGCGCCAACGCCGAGAACCGCGCCGAGCCGGAGCCATTTCGTCTGAGAGGAAATGAGCAATCGCCGA
>JAGQQQ010000371.1 GCA_020426125.1 Planctomycetaceae bacterium | reverse complement strand
AGGACCTCTCGCGGAGGAATTCGAAGCCTGTCTTGCCGAACTTGTGTTGAACAGTCTTTACGCGCACAATCGGCTGAATCGAAAGATGAGTTCCGGGAACTTCGTGTTCGGCGAATAACCAAAGGGGAAACTCGTCGCTCACGTTCGGACTCTCGAGGCATTGGCTCAGTTCTCACAGACGAAGGTGCGATCAATGCGCTGGTCTTCTCTGATTCTCGTCTTCATCACTTGCGGTTTTGGCTGCACGGGAAGCGACACCGGCAGTCTCGCCGAGCCGGGTCTCCTCGCGACTCAGGCGGTCGCCGCGGAAAGGGGGTCGCCACCCGTCGCCTCTCGAGAGTCGTCCGGGAATTGGTCGGCGTTCCGAGGTCCCACGGGGATGGGGATCAGCACCGCGACAAACCTCCCGACGGAGTGGAGTCACGACAATCACATTGTCTGGAAGACGCCACTGCCTGGTCCAGGTGCCTCGAGTCCCGTTGTCTGGGGAGATCGCGCTTATCTCACTTGCTACACGGGCTACTTCGTTCCTGATCATCCCGGAGGAAGCCTCAATGACCTGAAACGGCATCTGCTCGCCATCGATCTCACAACGGGGGAACTTCTCTGGGACAAGGCGATCGCCGCAAAACTTCCAGAGGAAGAACAAATCCGAGATCACGGCTTCGCGGCCAATACGCCCGTCGTCAATGCCGATCGTGTCTATGCCTTCTTCGGGAAGTCAGGTGTCTACGCATTCGACCACGCGGGGAGCGAAATCTGGCACGCGGATGTCGGAGACGGAACAAGCGGTTGGGGAACAGCCGCATCCCCGGTTTTGTGGCAAGACCTGTTGATCGTCAATGCGAGTGTCGAAAGCGAGTCGCTGATAGCTTTGAACAAGGAAACAGGCGAACAAGTCTGGAGGACTGGCGGGATCAACGAAGCTTGGAATACCCCAGTTGTCTCGAAATCCGCCGATGAGGAAGTCGAGGTGGTTGTCGCCACTCATGGCAAATTGAAAGCCTTTTCCCCCGCGGATGGTTTGCCACAATGGACCTGCGACACCGACATCACCTGGTACATGGTCCCCAGCCTCGTCGGTGAAGGTGGATATCTCTACAGTCTCGGCGGACGGTCCGGGATTTCCTCGCTTGCTGTCAAGACAGGGGGAAAGGGAGACATCACCGCTTCTCATCGGCAATGGACAAGTATGAAGGGGTCCAACGTCTCCTCCCCGGTCCTGTCCGACGGACATCTCTACTGGATCCACGACCAACACGGGATCGCCTATTGTGCTGACGCGAAGACCGGTGAGATCCGGTACGAGGAACGAATGCCCCGTTCCGGTCAGGTCTATTCCTCCGCTCTACTGGGAGATGGAAAGATTTACTACCTCACGCGAACAGGGAAGACCTTCGTGGTCGCGGCCACTCCTGAGTTTCAACTGGTCGCCACCAACAATCTCGACGACGGTAGCCAGTTCAACGGCAGCATCGCCGTGGCCGGGACTCGCCTGCTCATCCGATCGGATCACTTTCTCTATTGCATTGGCGGGTAGGGAATCACCGATGAGCAAGTGTCTGGTTTTCGCGGTGAGTGGATAGCAGAGAGACATCGGAGCGAGATTCGCCGTTTCCCGGTCAGGGAAGTTCATGTCAATTGCCGCACCGAAAGGCGACACTGACAGAACGGGGCATTGAATCCCATTCATTGGACGACGGATGAGAATTTGTCCGAAATTGCTCAGGTCGAGTCAGCGAGAGTATGCAAGCATCGCCTGATCTTACTTCCGGGTTGACTTCGATTCATCCGGCTCCCTCCCTGCTGATCAGAAGCGTCGCGATGGCGATGGCCGCTGTCTCAACGCGCAGGATATGAGGTGCCACGGAAATCGGAATTGCACCGGCTTCTTCGAGAGATACAAGTTCTTCTGAACTCAGTCCTCCCTCGGGGCCCACGATGGCGACAGAAGGCTGTTTGGTGGCGTTCCAGTCGCCTCCCTCGTCAGCCCATGGCTGTCCATTCTGATCTCCCACGAAGACTCGCGACCCATTGGACAAACACTCCGCGAGGAATTCGGGAAGCGGAGTCAATTCTTCGATCTGCATGAGCCAGTTTCGCCGACACTGTTTACAGGCTTCGATCACCACCTGACGCAACTTGTCCAGTTTGCGGTCCCCCGGATGAACGACCGTTCTTTCTGTCTGAAGGGGGATGAGTCGGTCCACTCCCAGTTCCGTCGACTTTTCGATCAGCCATCGAAGACGCTCTCCTTTTGGAGGGGCCACGGCCAATGTGAGCGAAGGAAATTGCCGAACGGTTTTTTGGGGGGCCGATGCCAACTGAAGCTGGACCCCACGTTTGCTCACGGACCGAACCGTTGCAAGGGCGAAGGTCCCTTGTCCATCAAACAATTCGACTTGTTGGCCTGGTTGTGCCCGCAAAACTCGCCCCAGGTGATGCGCATCCTGGCCAGAAAGATTCACCTCGGCATTCCAGGGGCCGTCAAAGAAGAAACGATCCAGCATGGCACAAAGAGCAACAAAAAATGGCGCTGATCCCGAAACTTCGGACCAGCGCCAGGGCTTTCCAACTCGACGCCTGTGAGGAATGATTCTGGGTTAGAATTTTGGAACCCGAGCCTGATACGCGGGATCATTGTACTTTGGATCCCAGAAGTTGCTGCGGAACTCGATACCGAACCCCCAGCCTTTCTCGGCATTTGCCCGACGAGCCCAAGGCGTTCCCGGGTGTTCGGCAATCACGACATCATATCGTTTGATTGCCTCCGCCTGTTGGGAGTTCAATTCTTCCAAGTCAATCTTTGTTGCTTTAATCTGTTCCGCGTCGGGTTCCAGCATGCGGGGAACATTATGCACATTCCACTCGTTGTGCTTGGGATCGGTCGGTTTGGGGTTCTCCTTGACGTGCTTGTCAATCGCCAAAAGAAGCTGGAATTGCCGAACGCGGTAGGAGAGCAATTGGGCGAAGCACAAGTCGTACGCGGCCCGCCAGCGAGGTTCCCGTTCCTTGGCCCGTAGCGGTTCGATGCGTTTCAGAATCTCGATCGCTTGATTCATCTTTCCCAGCGCGCGAACAGCCCGTTCAAATTGGCGTTTTCCAGTCGCGATGAAATCTTCCTGTGCCATGGGGTAATGGAGACGTTGGAGGTTCAATTGGCCATCCAGGTGAGGATTCAACTCAACAATTACCTGCCAAATCTTCGTCCGGAACTCACTTTGAGCGCGGGATTGCTCATATTCCCGCCGAGCGAGCAAGAGTGGCTCGTATTCTTTCATGGCTAAGTCATCGAATTTTCGCTGGCCTCGCGCATCACTTCCAATCAGATCTTTCTCTTCCGTTGAAAGCATGAAATAAATGCCCCCGGATTTTTTCGCGATTCGCACCTGGGCGTAGGGGCCAAAACCACTCGAAGCCGAGTCCCAGCGTCCATGGAACCCATCATACTGCAAGCATTCGGGAAAGGCGGTTTCGGGACCACGGTCGACTCGAATCCAGTGATGCAAGTTGGGGGGTTCGGGATCGATCCAGCGGACGTGGGCATAAGGATACCCGAAGATCGCCTCTCGCCCCATAAAGTATAGTGGGACTTTGAACTTGTCCGACTTGACGATCAGTTCCTCAATCACGCCATCATCCTCACCCGTTTCATCCGTGAGCACGATGATACATAACTTCCGATCGTTGCGAGTCGCCCCCGCAGCATATTTGTCCATCATCTTGGAGATCGCGCCGAACGTATTTTCCACTCCGGACTCGTCTTCTTTG
This sequence comes from Planctomycetaceae bacterium, assembly GCA_020426125.1. GTDB lineage: Bacteria > Planctomycetota > Planctomycetia > Planctomycetales > Planctomycetaceae > HKST-UBA70. The sequence continues at coordinate 509 of JAGQQQ010000371.1, read as the reverse complement.
ATATCCAGGATCGCCTTTTGAATCGCGGGGATATCGTTGGTCGGTTTGGGGAGAAGCTCTTTGATGTCTTTTCCGAACTGGCAGACCATGGTCTCCAAAGGTGAGAACCGCTGATTTCTTGATGCGGCATCCTTCTCAGCGATTTTGAGTTCCTCGTAAATCTTGTTGAAGTTCCGGCTGATCTCCTCACGGTCGTCTTTCAGACTGTTCGATGCGTCGAAGAGCCAGACGCACAGTACAGGTTGTTTCCGCATCATCCGGATGATCTCCTGGGTCAGGCGACCCATCGCGGCGCCATAGCCTTCAACACGGGCACCGGTTTCCCCAGAGACCTCCCCTTCACCCAGATCGACTCCCAATTCCCCCACTCCAGGAATGGAGATATCCGAAATGGTGGTCACCTTGATTTCCGGATCCTTCAAGGCTTCGGATTGTTCGATTTTGGTTTGGGCGACAGGTTGAGCCGCGGCGGCTCCGATTGCCGTTGTCACCATTCCCCCAGATTGAAC
>JAGQQQ010000370.1 GCA_020426125.1 Planctomycetaceae bacterium | reverse complement strand
AAGGCCGACAGAACCAATCCATGACGATGTTTCTGCCGACCCTTCGGGCCTGTCGTTCAAGGCTAGTCCCGAAACCGGAGCCTGCCGACACCCGCTGACGTTCTGCCGAGCTTCCGGCCGTTGAAGGCAGCCAGAAAGCCCCTTTTGATCACCGCCCGCCCCCCTTTTACGAATCCATGGTGGCAATCCCATCGCAAGTTCCTTCCTCGATTTGCTCAATGAGAACTGAGGGAATTGCCGACGGTTCGCATCACCGAGGTTCGTCGCACCTCAAGGAGTTCGGCAATTTCAGGAAATCGACAGTTGTTTTCAGCTCACTCCTAACGAACGGCGCGGCATGCGCCGAATTTCGCCGCTCCGCTCGACCGCTTGGTGACAGACACTCGGCCATCGAATGCCATCGCACAAGTTCCCATGGTTTTGTGACGATCAGGGCAAGTCGATCCCTATCAGCGGAATTGCGATGGGGGTGATGTTGCCCCCCTCCCTCAATCCCCTGTCACTTCTCCGAAAACAGGGTGATTCCCAGCCGGCGAGTTCTTCCGTTCGCTTGCTTGAGAATCCCTCGGCCTGAAACCTGATCTCCTGATGAGGCGTACGGCGGGAAGAAACCTACCGGTCGGACAGGATTGCATCCTGTCAACAACTACAACAACAGGTTTGAAACCTGTTCGACCTGGCTTGTTTGGTATGCTTTCATCCGCAGCCCGCCTGACGTTGCGAATGTCCCCTTATTGAGGAAGGAGTGGGCACAGAAAAACAAAAACACCGTGTTCTCTTCCGATGAGAACACGGTGTCTGTCATTCATGGGACTCCTCGCATGCCTGGCCAGCGACGGACCGGTCCCGAACGCTTGATTTCTAACCCAAATTCTTCAGAAAGCCGGATAGGGAAGGTAGGGATAAATGTAGCGTAGAAGAGGCGGAGAGTAGCGCCAAATCGAACCGTTCGTCAGGAGGTAGGGACGCAATGGAGAGACCGGAGGGGCGGTCACTGGAGGCGCGGACGGTTGGGTACGGTGAATCACGGTCGGTCGGAGTTGGCCGAAGAGGATTTCCATGGTCGCGTCATGGCGATAGCTTGGATTCGCGAGATGTTCCGAACGGCGATACGGAATGGAATTGTAGACCTCTTGGTAGGTGCGGCCGTTGAACCTGGGAGCCGGTCCCGTCTCGGGGATGATGTGCATGGTCCATCCCTCGCCAAAGGTGATGGAATTCGGTTGATGCACAAGAGGAGGGGGGGACAACGTTGGCCCGGTATCTTCGGTCGCCTCGGGGGCCGGCTCATCAGCCATCAGATGGGGCTGGGCCATCGCGGCGAAGGCAAGGGCCATCACTCCCGAGGAAAGGAACATGCGGCGGAAATTCGTGAGAGAGAATCGTTTCGACATCGTGGGATCCCTGTGCCCGAAGTGTGAGAGACTTAAGACTCCTCTGACGCTAAAGGGGGGCGTGGACCGTTGTCAAAACGTGTTTTGCAGTTTTTACAAGGTTGTTCCCGGGCGTTGGGACTCCAAGTGGAGGCGGATTCGGAAAGTGGGCTTTGTTGTTTTCGGGCAACAGTCTTAAAATTCCCATCCCTTCCGATTGCCGGTCGGTTTGCCCCTTCTCGCCGCCTGGTCTCTCCTGAAGAACCGATCTCCGCTATGTTGGCTTGCGATCTCAAATCGACAAATTGCATCCGTTTGCTGGTCTCCGGATTGGCCAGCGTGATCGTTCTGGGGCTGATGTCGGGGTGTGGTGCAACCAAGGCCAATGTTGCGACAGAACATTTGCTGACGTCCGACGCCGTCGATGGGGCCGTCGCCAAACTCGATTTCACTCCCCTGACCGGGCAAAGGGTGTACTTCGACACGAAATACATCAGCGATTACAAAGGGATCGGTTTCGTCAACTCAAACTACGTCATCAGTTCGTTGCGTCAACAGATGATCGCTGCCGGGTTACTCTTACAGGAAACTCAGGACAAGGCGGACTTCGTTGTCGAAGCCCGGATCGGCGCTTTGGGAGCGGATTCGCATGAAATCGTCTATGGCATCCCCGCGACAAACAATTTGAGCGCAGCCACTTCGGCTGCTGCCGCGTTTTCTCCCCTGCCCGCGATTCCCGGCATTCCCGAGTTATCCGTCGCCCGGCGAAATGATCAGGTGGCTGCGGCGAAAATCGGCGTCTTTGCCTATGACGTGGAGACGCGAATTCCCGTCTGGCAATCCGGACTATCGGTAGCCCGAGCCACAGCGAAGGATCTCTGGCTGTTCGGAGTCGGCCCCTTTCAACGGGGGACCATCTATGATGGAGATGTCCGTTTCGCCGGAAACCTCGTCAATACGCCAGCGACGATGGCGAAACGCGAAGGCCTCAATGGCCCCATCGCCTCCTATAAAGAAGAAAAGCTCTTCCAGGACCCGGAGGCGATCATGCAGGCGGAACTGGCCGCGCAGCAGGCTGCGGAACTCAAGGCTCAGGCCGAGGCGGAGGCGGCGAAAGTTCAGCAGGCTTCCGCTGAGGAAGAGGCCAAATAGGTCAAACGGATTCGATCTATTTGCGAGGTTCTCGCCCGGGAAGTGGCAGCCTTCGCCGCAAGAAGTGTGTTCCTTCGGTCTTTGTCGAACAAATCTTGACCTCTTTTTTGAGGCTTCCATACGCTGGGAGTCCCCCTCTCACTCTCCCTTTCGTCTTTCACTTTCCCCTCGTTTATATACCGCGAATGCAACCCATTCGTTGCCATTCGGTCAGGGAGTGATGCGCTATGCCATCCCGTGTTCCGTTGATTCTGGCCGCTGTACTGGCAGTGATGTGTGGCTGCGCCAAACTCGACCTGATGCCCTTCTTCGACAAGGATGAGGCTCGGCGCAAGAACGTCCGGGAAGCGATCCGTGGTGAAGGGGAGCACTCCCGTTTGATTGGTGACTACATCAAGATTGCCGATTCCACGCTCGGGATGATCAAGGTTCAGGGCGTTGGATTGGTCGACCGACTCGATGGCACTGGCGAGGATCCCCCCGCCTCTCCCTATCGGACTCGGCTACTGGAAGATATCCGACGACATGAAATTCAAGAGCCCCAGGCTCTGCTGCGATCCGCGAACACAGCGCTGGTGATCGTGACCGCCTATATCCCCCCGATTGTCAAGAAAGGGGACCAGATCGATGTGGAAGTCCAGTTCCCTCCTGGTTCAGAAGCGAAAAGCCTTCGTGGTGGCTGGTTAATGCCCTGCTATCTCAATGAGCATGCTTTGATCGCCGGGCAGGTCAAACAGGGACGGGAGATCGCCTCTGCATCCGGAGCGATCCTGATTGACGCCTTGGGAGATGAATCCGACGGCGTATTTTCAGGCCATCGGAAAGGCCGCATCCCCGCGGGGGCGACCTATGTTGGGGATGACCGTCACTTGAAAGTTGCGATCGGGAGTGAATACCGGACTGTCCGCATGTGCACTCAGATTGCCAATCGGATCGGGAGACGATTCCACGATTATGATGAACACGGCATCCAGCGGCCACTCGCTACGGCCAAGGAAGACAGTTACTTTGATCTCATCGTTCATGAGCGATACCGCGACAACTATCCCCGGTATCTCCAGGTTATCCGTGGAATGAGTTTGTCGGAATCTCCCGTCGAGCGTCACTTGAGGATGCAACAATTGTCGGAGGCCATCCAGTTTGGCCCGACGGCCGAGCGAGCCTCGTTGCAACTGGAAGCGATCGGACCGGAGGCCATCCCGCTCCTGAAGACGGGTCTGACTTCATCGGATTTGGAAGCCCGTTTCCACTCCGCGATGGCTTTGGCCTATCTGAACAATACCGATGGCGTCCCCTCCCTGAAGGAGGCCGCCGAGCGAGAACCCGCCTTCCGGATCTTTGCCCTGGCCGCCTTGGCCTCGCTGGACGATGGCTCCGCCGCCGAAGCCTTAAGAGATCTCATGAATGTTGAGAGCATTGAAACCCGCTACGGGGCATTCCGCGCTTTGGAAACCATGGCTCCGAATGATCCCTACATTCAAGGTGTTGAGATGGACGGAAACTTCTGGTTGCATCCGGTCGAGTCCGAAGCGCGGCCCTTAATCCATCTGACCCGCTTCAAAAAAGCAGAGATCGTTGTCTTCGGGGACAATCAGGAACTGATGCCTCCAGTCATTCTGCGAGCGGGAAACCGAATCGTCATTCGCAGTGCGTCGACGGGTGATCAGATCGTGGTGAAACGGATTTCCGCTGGGGAACAGGTTCAGGAACGATTGACCAGTAAACGGGTCGTTGATGTCATCCAGGCTGCTTCAGAACTGGGTGCCCAATATCCCGATATCGTGGAAATGCTGGTGCAGGCCAAGAATCAGCACAATCTGACTGGCGACATTGCGATTGATGAAATGCCGCGTCCCGGGCGGGTCTACCGACGTTCCGGCCCTGATGAGGGGAACGATTTGGCGTCGAGCCCCAGTTCCGTTCAAGTGGGAAGCTCTGGGTTGACGCCCAATCTGTTCGATGAACGTCCCGAAAACCGGCCCGTGGCTCCGTCCGAACCGGAAAACGATTCGAACCCGGAAAAGCCCTCGAAGAAGAAATCAGATAAGAAGAAACCCGCCGACAAGGATTCCGCCGAAGCCGAAGACCAAAGTGACTCCCGCGAGCCGCCCCCCATCAAGGAAGAGGCCGAGTAGTCGCCATCGCTTTTCGAATCGTGTCACATCCCGTTGATGTCGTTAATTTATGCTCAAGTCCCTCGAACTGTTCGGTTTTAAGAGCTTCGCCGATCGAACCCTGTTCGAGTTCGCGCCGGGGATTACGTGCGTCGTTGGCCCCAACGGCAGCGGCAAGAGCAATGTCGTCGATGCCATGAAATGGATTCTGGGCGACCAAAGCGCCAAGAGCCTGCGTGGCAAGGAGATGTCTGACGTCATCTTCAACGGGTCCGCACAGCGTCGCTCCAGCGGATTCGCCGAAGCGACGTTGACCTTCGACAACGCCGATGGCCTCCTTCCTTTGGAAACGGATCAGGTCAGCGTTGGCCGCAGGCTCTATCAAAGTGGCGATTCCGAATACCTGCTCAATGGCTCTCCCGTCCGTCTGAAGGACATCCGGGACATGTTCATGGGCACCGGAGCCGGCACCGCGGCCTATAGCATCATCGAACAGGGACGGGTCGATCAAATCCTCCAGTCCAATCCGACCGCCCGTCGCGCGGTCTTCGAGGAAGCGGCGGGGATCAGTAAGTTCAAAGCCCGCAAAGAAGACGCGGAACGCCGTCTCGAACGGGTCGCCCAAAACCTCCTCCGTCTGACAGACATTGTCGATCAAGTCGAAAGCCAACTGAAAGCCACTCGCAGCCAGGCCACGAAAGCGGCCCGCTATCGGGAATTGTCGATCGAGCTGAAAGAGAAATGGACCGGCCTGGCCGCCGATGACTGTCGGTTTCTGACAGGCCAACTCGATGCGATGTTGGACGAGACGGAGTCCGTCGACCAACTCCAAGCGGAACTCCAAGAAGAACTTGCAGCGCTCTCGTTAAAGAAATCTGATGTCGAACATCAGCTCTCCGAGATCGACGAGCAGTATGTCGGATATGAACGGGGGATGGCGGCCATTCGCCAGACGATCGCCTCCCATCAATCGACAATCCGCCATCAACACGCCCGAGGACAGGAACTCACGAAAGAACTGTCGCGGAGCCGTCGGCAACGCTTCGAATTGCTCATGCAGATCGAGTTTGCCGCTCAGGAAATTGACGGCATTCAGGACCGCTTGACTCAGTTTCAGGATCGGTTTGCACAAAGCAAATCCGAAGTGGAAGTTCGGAGCGCCGAACTGGAGGAGATCACACAACGTGCTGGTGAGAAGCATCGGGCCATTGCGGACCTCCAACACCAACGGGACAAACGCCAGAAGACACAGGCGGGCCATCAAGAGCAACTCGCCGCCCAGCAGTCGCAGATTCAGTCGTTGGAGCAAACCCTCGAGCGACAGTCGCAGCGACAGCATGCGATCAGCGAACAACTCGAGGTGGCGACGCAGGAACGGCAAGCCCGCAAGACCACGTTGACCGATGCGGAGGCTGAACTTCGCGTGCATCAACACCGGCTCACGGAAAAGCAGACACAACAACTCCAACTGGCGGAGCAACGAGATCAGACGGAGCGGCAACTCGCCGACTTCCGGGAACGCCGTAGTGCCGCGGAGGCCCGTTTGGCACTATTGACGGAACTGGAAAAACGCCAGGACGGAATTTCTCTCGGGGTCCGGGACATCCTGCAACGGGCCGAATCGTCCCATTACCCCCCCTGGAATCAGGTGATTGGTCTTGTTCGGGATCTGATTGATGTTCCGATGGAGTCGGCTCCGGTTCTGGAAGCAGTCTTGGCTGAACGCGCGCAGTTGATCGCCGTCCGCCGGTTGCAGCCATTTCTGGACTATCTGAACAAGGGGGCCCCGGCAATCGATGGCCGCGTCGGCTTTATCTCTCTTGAACGCTGTCCCACGTCTCCTCCGGAGAATGC
>JAGQQQ010000369.1 GCA_020426125.1 Planctomycetaceae bacterium | reverse complement strand
GGACACGTCCATCATATAAATAATGGCCGCATTCGCCTGCGGTTCCTGAACTTCGGTCCAACTCCGGAACCGTTCATCCTCCCGATCGGGAATGATCACGGGCCGGTCGGGATTGTAGGAACCGCTGGCGATCTGCCGTTTGAGAGCTTGCTTGTAGGTCCGCTTGAAGTGGCGGAGCGAATTCGGCCCCTGTCGCGAGATGGTGTTGTATTTGTCCTTTTTGGATTTGAGCGAGTCTTTTCCCTTGGGAACGATATTCGGCAGTTCCAGTTGCTCTCCAAGCATTTCCGCGAGTTCATCCAGGGAGACTTCCACTTCGCGAACGTGCCGTCCCGGCTCGCTCCCAGCCTGTCCCGTCCCGTCCTGCGGATCCTGACCACGTCCAATCGGTTGACCGACTTCGCCTTCTCCCTGTCCTGTCCCGCCGGAGCCCTTCTGACCGTGTTGGAAATGGGGGATCTCAATGTTTGGGACCGGAATGCTCACCGTCTCTCGGCCTTTGCGGCCGATCATCTCGCCGTGGTTGACATACTTCTTGAGGTCCTTACGAATGCGGCCCTTCACGATTTCGTCAAACCGATGGACATCACGATCTATGGAACGGGTCATGGCAATCCTCCGTCCTTGGGAAAGAACACAGTTTTCCTATTCTACGCGATCAGGCTGGTGCGAGTCACGATCGGTTTTCAAAGACGAGTCTTCGCCGCGTCCGAAACCTCGTCGTCTTGTGGCGATCCCTGAACCGCTCCTGTAAATTAGACTGTCCCCTCTCGCCCCATTCTTCCAAGAAATCGGAGCATCACTGTTTCGAGAAACGAATGAGGACCCGGAAATGACTCGCTCGACGGCCATCGTTTGTCTCTTTCTCCTGTTGACCGTCTCCCGGTCCGGACTTGCGGAGCATCCCTTCTCCTCCTCAGGGAAAACCAGCCTGACGGATTCCACCCTCGACTATCGCGTTCCCAGCCAGCATTTTGTTGTTCTCAAGGCGGGTGAGGTCACGGCAATTCTTGTCGACAATGAAGCGATCGACATCCCGGAACTGCCCGGGCATCGCGAGGGATACAACGGGATCGCATCGCTCAAGCATTCACGAAATGAAGAAAACCTCTTCGTCCCGGCCTACGCGGGGATCAACTTTGAACACATCCACGATGGCACTCTCGATCACCTCAAAGAGAAGTTCGAACCCCGGAAGTTCCCAATGCAACTGCGCCTGGTCGATCAGTCCACCGTGGAACTGTATCAAGCGCCAACCGGCAACTTTCAGCTGGAAAGCTGCGGAAGGTATCATTTGGATAGGGATGGTTCGATCACCTACTCGTTTGAATGCCGCCCCCATGCGGACAGGTTTGCCCATGGTTACATCGGCCTGTTCTGGGCCAGCTATATCAATGGTCCGGAGGATAAGGCGATCCATTTCACCGGCGAGCCCCAGTCTGGCGGACCTCCCCGAGCGATTCGAGCCGTCACTCCGAAACATGGTGTCGAAGCCGTCCATCCCCCCAAAGGGCAACAGTGGTTCCCGACCATCGATGACGACTTCCCTTTGTCCTTGGTCGGGAATTATTCGAACTACGTCTACACCGAGCCCAGTTACTTTGGCATCCGCGACGATTTGCGGTTTGAGCAGTCGTTTCGCAGCCGGGACCAAATCTTCTTCGTTCAATCTCCGAGCGGCGGGGGCGGCAACCCCGCTTGGGATTTTCAGTGGTTCATCCCAGATTGCAAGGTCGGTGAAACCTACGGCTTCACGATGACCACGCGGTACACGCCAGTTGCAACCGAGTCGTCGTCGGGCAGGCCTTGATCAGCACCAGACAAGGCACTACGTTCCTCTGATTAGTCGGAAGTCTCCCAGGGTTGCCATTCCCCGGGCGGATCCCCGATGTGTCGCCTACCGCATGTCCTTCCTGTCAGTCTTCGAAATAAATCGAGTGGAGCCAAACGATGGCCAAGTGGGAAATTGAATACAAAGGGCACAAGATCGAGGTCCGAACCCGACCGAATTCTCGCTTGACGGTGGATGGAGAAGTCCAGGACGAGACATTCGGATTCGGAACCCGGAGCCGACTCTGGGGACGAATCAAATCGGGTGACGGCGAAGGAGAACAGATCCGGGCATCCGTCGGGGGGGAATGGTTTTCCTATAGCTGCGCGGTCTTCATCGATGACACCCAAGTCTTTCGGACATGACGGGGCGGAACACCTATCGAAGGTCTGAATTCACATCGACAGGGGGAGATTCTGTGGGCAAGTTGCTGACGAGTTTTGCTCCAGAAGATTGCCCGTAGCAGCACAAGCTGAATTCCGATGTCGAACCCATCCTGTCGGCGATGGGAGACAACGCCCCCGAAAAAGAAAGCCCTGGACAAAGCAATTTCGTCCAGGGCTTCTTCGAATAAATCGAAACAGCGAACTCGACTATCGCGAGGCTCGCATCGCTCGTGTGGTGGGCCGGCTTGCCCCAAACAGCCAGTTAAAGGTCAGGCGAAACTCGCCATCAAACTGGGAATCTTCATTCACGATCGGCAAGGCATAGCCTGCGGTCATTGTCGCGTTGTTGCCGAGAATCGTCGTGACACCAAGGACCGCGTTATGAACGCTGAGTCCTTCGGGAGCTTCGAAGTTGTAGGCGACGCCGTTGACCGTTCCACGCGTGGAATCGCCGTTTCCGAGGGACTGGTTCCAGTGGTATTCCACGATCGGAGCCACACCTCGAATCAGACCACCGGAGCAGGGGTTGAGATACACCCAGTAGCCAACGCTCGCATCAAAGAACATATAGGTGAAGTCATGCGGACGGCCGATCTGGCTCAGCGTGCCGCTGGGGCCGTTGGCGGTGAAGCCAGTGGCGTATACGGGGTTTCCGTTGGCGTCGACATCGAACTGCAGGAAGGTCTGAGCGAACAGCCGATCGTTCGGTGTAAACAGAGCCGCCACGTAGGGAATCAGGTGAACGGACTTGTTATCGACCATCAGCAAGTCGGTCCCCGCGGCATCACGAACGCGGAATTCGTCGGCGGTCGGTGCGGTGATTCCCAACCCTCCGGCAAACGCGATTCGGCAGTTCTGATATAAGAGAGCTTTCAGGTACATCGTCAGGTTGCCAAACTCGGCGTCATCCGTGTTGGCGATTCCGCCGTTGATATCACTGCTCAGCGTCGTCGCGAAAGGCGTCCGCATTTCGAAGGAGAAGATCCCGTCGAAGAACGTCTTTTCGAAACCAGGGGTTACGCGGTTGACATCAACACCACCCGCGGCCAGCGGCGTATTGTTGAAGTAGCTGTAGTTCACGAAGACGCGGTCACGCGGCATGGGACTCGTGTTCTCAGCCAGTTTCATCCGACCAACACCGCTGCCCGGAGCCGCAGCCAGGTTGTTGCCTGGAACGGTCACGTAAAACGGAGAGACCGTTCCCGCATAGGCATCGACGATCGTGTAGTCGACAAACACGTTGTAGTCGCCGGAGGAATTGGGATCGGCGAAGGCGGTCGATTCATTGTGGCGAATCTCCACGGCCCCGGGGTAGGCCCCCCCCACCGCAGACGTCACCGACGTGTTTTCAGACAGATTAAAGTCCCCAGGGAATGGCGGGGAGAATGGATCCGCACTGAAAAACGTCGTGCTGGCAACGGGAACATTTGAAACGTCCCCATTCACTTCGAGCGGGCCGGCCGTTGTCAGCATCACCGAACTGGGCGAGGGGCCAACGTTGCTCGCCGTAAAGGGCACCGGGGCTCCGGTCGTCGAATCGCGTGCGAAGTCGGCGAGCGACCGAGTGATCTCACCCGGGACAATCAAGATTCGATTTGTGCCAGCCGTTCCGAAGAAGTCCCCGATCATGTTCGGAGCCACACTCGACGCGCTGGAAGATGTCGAAGCGGAGAGGTTCTGCGTTGATTGTTGTTGCGGAATGTTCAGGTTCTGGTTGTTGTTGACGTCTGGCTGAACGGGCTGATCCGGCAGATTGTTGTTCTGCGGCTGGTCGTTCTGCTCGTTGTTATTCGGCGTCTGGTCCATCGGGGCAACTGGAGCGGTATCGCTCTGGGGGGTGTCCGACTTCGGGAGATCCGCGGGAGGCGGAGGGACGGGAGAATTGGGGTCCACCGGTTGGGCACTATACGGGTGCACCTGCGCCGGTTCCGATGGGGGACAATAAATGGGAACCGGCTGGCAGACTGGGGGAGTGCACGTGACAGACTTCTTGGCGCGCTTGAGCAGTTGGGCTTGAGCATTCGCTCCAACCGACAAGAGCGCGAGAGCACACCAGCTCAAAACGACGCGTTTCATGTCTTCGTCCTCAGGAAAATGTGACGTTCGGTCCCAGCTTGTCGAATGTGGGGACTTCTCTGTCTCAATTCGACCTGCGGCGATCCGCGTCATGATCCCACTCGGGACGGGATAGTCGGAATGTACCGACAACTTCATGACGCGATGGTCACGCAACTTCCGTAGGCTAGGGTATTGTTTCCGGTTAGGGGGTCAGCGTCCCTATGCGCCGTCGAAAGAAGAAGCCGACGGCGGACAAAGTCCGCCGTCGGCTCAGATTGTCATTCGTCGGACTCGCAAAGCCCGAGCGTCACTTTGGAGCTGTTAGTTGAAGCCCGGCGTCCGGACCCCAGAGGTTCCGCGAGTCGCGCTCTTACCAAAGTAGTGATTGAAGTTCAGGCGGAATTCGCCATCGAACTGCTGATCCGTCGCCACCGGTAGGGAGTAACCCATGCTGATCGTGGTGTCTTTCCGCAACTCGATCACCGAACCGAGAATGAGGTTCACATTCTGCTGACGAGTTGGAGCAGCAATCACCAAGCGTTGGCCCCCAGTTCCTGGAAGTGGTGCATCGATCGAATCGTAATCTTCGAGTTGCGCGTTGTAGTGGATTTCGAAGATTCCCGCGACACCCGTCAGAGCAGCGTTGCAGCAATTGTTACGATAGGCCCAGTAACCAAAGTTCAAATCGGTGTAGAGGAAAGAAGGGGGATCGAGCGTCCCTACTCGCTGCAGCCCAGCATCAATCCGAGTCGCTCCGGCCCCCAAAGTATTGTCGATATCATTCGGGTTGAGATTTGCGTAAACGTTATTGTCATCTCCAGCGAGGTCAAGCTGCATCACAGCCTGAGCGAAAAATCGGGGAGTCGGAGTAAAGACGGTCCCGACGTACGGAAGGAAATGAGTGGCATTGTTTGCGAATTTCAACGCATCGACACCTCCAGGCAGGCGGACAGTCGTGTCATCTGCTGTTGGAATTGAAATTCCGAGGCCCGCCGCGACCGAGAAATTGCAGTTCTGGTAGAGAAGTGCTTTTAGCGTAGTCTGCACGTTGCCAAACTCAGTAGCTTGAGTATTCAGCGCGCCGAAACCACCCCCTGGCACTGCGCCAAGCTGGATGTCGCTATCCATTGTCGTCGCGAATGGTGCCTTTAACTCAAATGACATGGCGCCATTCCAGAATGTCTTTTCAACACCAGGGACATATCTATTAACAGCCACTCCACCGTCGCGAATGGCAACTTGGTCGAAGTAGCTGTAGTTAAAGATAATGCGATCTTGGGGAAGTGGTGAGGAGTTTTCTGTCAGCTTGATTTGCCCTGCCAATGCCCCAACGGGAAGCTTGACTTCATACACAGGGAGATCGAACAGGTCGCCATTCAGGTTGAAAAGGTCGACGTTTTGTGGATCTCCCGCTGCAGTAACGTCACCGTCGTTAGTGCGGTCTGCCCCAGTGTTTGGGTTGATATTGGCTTGCGCAAGAACTGCCAGTGTTCCGCTGATCGTCGTGTAAAGGGTTGTTCCATCTGGCTGACGACTCGCGAAAACTGTTTGTGACGGTTCCAGGAGGAACGTGTCGACCCCGGGCAAGTCTCGCCAGTTTCCGTCCAACATCGCTTTTGTGTCTTGGCTTCGGAGAATGACTGGACGAGTCACGCCAGCAACAGTCGCTGTCGGAGAAAACTCAAGTTTTCCGTCTCCAGCGAGATCTGCGATGAACAGACGGCGGTTGATATCTTGGGTCGTATCACTCGGCTGGAAACGCACCGCGATTGCATTGGGGCGCGTAGTTCCAATCCCGGGAAGTTGGACGGTGTAAACCGCCGTCCCACCAAAGAAGTCACCGATGAAGTTTGGAGCGACATTCTGGGCACCGGATGAGGTCGCCGCTGACAGGTTTTGGCTCGACTGCGGGACGTTCAAATTCTGGTTGTTATTCACCTGCGGCTGCACGGGTTGATCCGGCACGTCCGGCAGATTGTTGTTTTGCTGCTGGGTGTTGTTCTGCTGGGTGTTGTCCTGAGTCTGGTCCATCGGAGCGACCGGAGCGGTGTCGCTCATCGGGGCATCCGATTTCGGAAGATCCTTCGGAGGCGGAGGGACGGGAGAATTTGGGTCGACCGGTTTCGCACTGGAAGGGTGGACCTGATCCGGTTCCGATGGGGGACAATAGTTCGGAGCAGCCGGCTTGCAGACCGGAGGGGGGCAGTAGGCGGGCTTCTTGGCACGCTTGAACAGTTGGGCCTGGGCAGTCGACCCGACTGACAAGAGCGCGAGAGCACACCAGCTCAAAACAACGCGTTTCATGTCTTCGTCCTAAACAAAATGGTGACGTTCCGTCCCTGCGTGCCGAGAGCGGGGACTCCTTTTGTCTCGTTTCGACTCAAGGAAGGCGAAAACATGATGTCACTATGATGCGGCGCAGGCGGATTGTGCCGTAAACGTCCAGAGTTGCGGATTAACGCGACTAGAAAAAATAGACGAACTTTTCTGGTTGGGTGGGGTGATCCCCTGTCGAATTCCGTACTTTCGAGTCGAAGCACTGGGACGGAGATTTCGATTCAAGAGTGCCGAAAGAGCTCGATGACTAAATCCCTGAATGCTTCGGCGGAAATTGCCGAAAGACGCGGGCTGTCGCGATGGCGCCGAATCCCTCGAAGCTTATCGTTCTGTCGAATGGGTCGTGTACAGCCGACGAGCCCCTGATCGGGATTGCTCCGGAGCCGAATCCGACTCCGCGATCTCGCGAAGACGTTCGGCGTAGGGCTCGAGTCGGTCCACGTTTCGGAGCAACGTCTGGTACGCAATCAATCGTACCCGCCGGATTTCGCTCGGAAGATGTCGAATCAGCGCTTCCCAAGCCGGGGATGATGACGGATCGAGCGTCGCCAGAGCAGCGGCTGCTTGAACGCTGACGAGCGGATCCGGATCGGAGAGTGCCGATTCCAGGGCGAGTCTGGCTGATGGGGAACCGCTGAGCTTGAGCCCCCGGATGGCCAGCAACCTTACCTCGGGTTCCCGGTCCTGGCATAATTGGGCCAGCGACGAAATCCCTTGGGGCCCCATCGTTGCCAGAGCATCCGCTGCCGCTTCCCTCACCTCGCCGACGTCATCAAATAACACCACATCGACCACCGGAGCCACGGCAATATCCGCCGCTGGTCCCACCTTTCCGATAGTCTGCATCGCGCTCAATCTCAGCGGCGACCAGCGGCTGCGCGCCAGTTGGAGGAGATCCGGAATTGCTCCCGAAGCATTCGGTCCCAGAATCCACAACGCATCGCACGCGGCGAGTTGGAGTTCCCAGTCAGCCGATGTTTCTTCCGATGCGGATTGAATCACGCCGATCAAGGTGGGAAGTGTTTCTGAGTGGTTCGCTCCAATTTCCGCGAGTGTTTCCATCGCCGCGACGCGAATCAGATGAGGCCGGTCCGCGTCGCTCACGATCTTCGCAACATCCGGGAAGGCTGGTTCGGCGAGCGTCTGAAAGTAGGTGAGTGACTTCAGAATCCAGAGCAGTGTGGTCTCGTCCTGGGAACGCTCACTGCGAAGCAGATCGACCAGAACGGGAATGGCCTGTCTGGCTGGTTCCCCAATTCTCCCGAGCGTCAGTGCGGCTTGCCGTCGATCGGGCCAGGGAGCATCCTGGTCCGAGACGATTTCCAGCAGAGCATGAACGTCCTGGGGATTACCGAGCACGGGGAGTGGAATCGATTTGATCCGTTCCCGCCACTCGGCCAGCGTGAAATCTCCGTAGGTTTTGGGGGGATCCGGACTTTGGATCCCGAAAGCGGGAGTTGCCATGACCGCAAGAAACAGGATGGTCGCCAGGATACGCATAGCCGAACCCAATCCGAGAGTCGTCGGGATTTCGACCCAGAGAGTCAGTTGAGCGAAGGGACCAACTCCGGACGAGCCTCGACTTTGGGATCTCTCCAGTTAAAGCTTCGTTCGATTGCGACGCGAGCCAGACGCAACAGCATTTCGCGATCGACATGGGGACAAGGCAGATCGGGACAAGCTGCCCGGGTATTGCTCGCATCGAAGATGGGATCGTCTTTCCAGTAGGAATGGTAGACTTCCATGTGTTTGAAGAAGACTTCTTCGATCTCATTGTCGGTTCCCATCGTGCTGTCCGCTCCGGAAAACCCGAGGCCATAGACGCCGACCACTTCCTCAATCACATCGCGAATGAGTCGGCTGGAAACCGGAACTCGCGGGGCGAGATGATAGGTTTCGCCGTGCAAAGCCGGGTCGGAGACAATTTGGGACATCACTTGGGAAACCCAGTCGACGGGGACTAGGTTTTTGCACTCGTGGCCATCGACATTGACCTGAACCCCCGGCGAACTGACTTTGCCGGTCAGGTCGACTTTCCCCATGCTCCGGGCGAGGGTATAGCAAAGCTGCAAAACCACGTAGAAGTTGTGATAGGTAAACGTCATGCCGGTCTGGCTGTCCCCCACGATAATCGCCGGCCGGAAAACGGTGAGGGAATCGAGGAACTTCGCATCGCGGACCATTTTTTCCGCTTCGACCTTGCTTTCTTCATAGGGGTTCGCGAATTCCTGGCCTTCGTCCAGTTCGGATTCGCGTACGATGCCGGTCCGCTTTCCAGCGACATAGGCCGTGGAAACATGAAAGAAGTTGCGGATACTGGCCTGTTCGCAAAACTCCAGCACGTTCCGGGTGCCGTCGACATTGGAGACCCAAGGCTCACTCTCACGGCCGGTGCTCACAAAGGACAGGCTTGCGGCGTTGTGAATGATGGTGTCGCAATTCTCCGCCGCCCAGCGAATTTGGCGACCATCGAGCCCCAAGTCGGGGCTGTTGATATCTCCGCCCAACACCATGGGACGCGGAAGGGACTTTCCCAGTTGAGACTCCCAAACGCGCATCGCCGCTTCCACGCGAACTTCAGGGTCGCTTCGCCGACTTGGTCGAACCACGGCAGCAACCTGATGCCCCGCCTGCAACAGGTCCTTCAGCAGGTAACGTCCCAACAGTCCGGTTGCTCCGGTCAACAAAATGTTCGCCATATTGGCTCATTCCTCAAGTAGATTTTGCCGAGTCCTGGCCCCGCCACGATCAGCGGTGCCATCTCCATCCGGTGCGACTCAACAAAACGACCGATCCCATCCCTGTGGAGTTGGTTCGTTCATCATCTTCAATTCGAATGCCTTGTCGTGAGGATGGGAAAACAGGAACCCAACTCCCTCCGTCAGACAAGACAATTGGCCCTGTGATGATTTTGAACAAAACGGTTCATTGTACCGGCTCCCATTTCCAGAAACAATTATTCAAGGAATAGGAGACGACCGCACATCCTATACTCGACATGAGAGAAGTTCGCGAGTCAATGGAACCCGCCAGGTTTTGGGGCCATTCTCTGGAACGGTCGCCAGTCCGCCAGTTCTAGTCTTCCTGTCTGTCGTAGCCGACGAATTGGTTAGGCAAGTTGGTGCGGAATCGAGGCTATCGAGAGAAAATCAAATGAGGAGGCTCTGGCAAGACAAACGATTTCGATGGAATGCTTCCGAGAGACGGAACCCGTCTTCCCCTGTCCGGGATCGAGCCGGGGGGGCCATTTCTCTAACCCACACCGCTGTTGCTCCTTGCGACTTGATCAACCCCTGTTCGTCGAGGTGATGCAACATTAGACTCAATTCCACGACAAACGTCCCTTCCTTGTTCCTTATTTTCAGAGGCGAGGTTTTCCTGATGGTCTCTCGACGAGACTTTGTGAAGAGTTGCGGGGTGGCGACTCTGGGAATGGGCGCCATCACGTGGGCTCAGGCGACAGTAGTACCAACCCTAGCCGCTAAGACCAGCTTAGGTCTGGTGGCCTACAGTTGTCGATTCCAACACGAGGCTCAGTTGAGGCAAACAGGCGGAGCCGGATTGTTTGCCCCCATGCGTTTTTTGCAGCATTGCGTTGAGGTCGGAGCCGGCGGCGCTCAAATCTCGCTCGGGATTCTCAGTCGGGAAGAAATTCGTACGATTCAGGAGTTCTGTCAGGAATTTGGGCTGTTTCTCGAAGGAATTGTCAGCCCTCCTCGGGATTTCGAGGATTTGAATCGATTCGATCGGGAAATGCAGTCGGCAAAGGATGTAGGGGCGATGGCCGTTCGGACGGTCGTCATCCCGGGACGCCGTTATGAGCGGTTTCAGTCGCTGGAGGACTTTCGGGAGGCCGAGAAACGGGCGCGCGGGATGTTGGAACGAGCAGCGCCGATCGCGGAGCGACTGCGGTTGCCGCTCGCCGTGGAGAATCACAAGGACCAGCGAAACGAGGAACGTCTCCGTCTCTTCGAGACGATCAGCAGCGAGTTTGTCGGGGCTTGTGTGGACACCGGCAACAGCCTCGCTCTGCTGGAAGATCCGTTGGAAACTGTGCGGGTGTTTGCTCCTTGGGCCAAATCAGCGCACCTCAAGGACCAGGCTCTGCTGGCAGTTCCCGACGGCTTTTTGCTTGCCGATATCCCGTTGGGGAAAGGTTGCCTCAACTTGAGAGAGATGGTGAAGACTCTCAAACACCACCAGCCCCAACTGAATTTGTCACTCGAACTGATCACTCGGGATCCGCTCGTCGTCCCCTGTTTGCAGGAGGGGTACTGGACCACATTGCCAGACGTTCCAGCGATCGATCTCGCGAGAATTTTGCGGCTCGCCCATTTGGGACCGACGGATTCGGGTCCCCGTGTCTCGGGGATTTCGAAAGAAAAGCAGGTGGAATTGGAGCGTCAAAATGTCCAAGAATCGTTGGTCTACGCTCGTAACGATCTGGAAATGTCCGCCCCGTGAAAAGCTGGCGAT
>JAGQQQ010000368.1 GCA_020426125.1 Planctomycetaceae bacterium | reverse complement strand
GTTACGCCCTGTTTCTTCCGTTGCTGGCCGCCCGGAAGGCCCTCATCCCCCCCCCCTCCCCGACTGCTCCGCTCCCGTTTTATCAGAACATCGAAGCCGATTTGTTCCTGACATTCGGCGTTCAAAGCAACTCGGCGACGGTCATCGCCTCCGCACACGCGACCGGTCGACCAGCTGTCCTCTTTCTCGGTTCAGACAGTGACCTGGATGAGCGCTACGCCAAGTCAGAAGATTTCGTCAGCGTCTACCGGGACCGAGCGGATGTGTGTCGCTGGGTGATCGACAATGCTGATCGAATCCTCTGCCAGACCGAACGGCAGCTGACTTTGCTCAAAGAACGTTTCGGCCGGGATGGGGCGATCGTGCGAAACCCCATTGATGTTGATCGCTGGACCGAGGCGATGGCCGGTCCCATTCCATTTCCCGAACTGGAATCACTCACCAACTATGCCCTGTGGGTGGGACGGGCGGATCCCGTCCACAAGCGCCCGCAGTTCCTGATCGAACTGGCGAAGCAATGCCCTCAAGTCCCGTTTGTCATGGTCCTCAATCCTCGGGACGACCCGACCGAAGCCGAAGTACGAAGAACGGCTCCCGGAAACGTCTCAATTATTCGCTCGGTTCCCTTCGATCAGATGCCGACACTCTTCGCGAGAGCAGCGGTCCTGGTGAACACCTCGTCTCTGGAAGGGTTCCCCAACACGTATCTACAGGCGGCCATCTCAAAAGTCCCCGTTGCGTCACTCGTCGTGGAAGAGGCGTTCCTGAGGCAATCGACCGGTGGGATCTGCACCCACGGCGATCTCGCGAAGCTCGCTAGCTATATTCAGAACTGCGCGGGAGGTAATCCATTGCCTGCGAACATGGAACACGCGAGAACGTTTGTGTCAAAAGAATTCGGACTCACAGAACAAGCGAAGCGACTCGCCAGCGAATTGAGGCGGGGAAACGACGTGCCCCCGAATTCGTGATTCCACAGCGGCAGCCCGAAGGGCTTGCGGCGAAACGGGCTGGAAAAGCGGAACTGTGCGACTCAATCCCAGTTCCTTATTCGCCATTCCTCGATTTTGGCTTGTGCGGCGCGGTAGTCTTCGAGCATCGAGGGGTCTAGCACGGTGCGAAAGCCGTTGTGGAAGCTGCTGCTGGCCACGTCGCCGCGCATCCGGGCTCGTGTCCGATAGCCGGTGCAATTGTTCGTATTGCATAGGAAAGATCCGCCTCGCTGGACTCGCTTCACGAGTCCCGGCTCGGAGTGGTCATAGCTGATGTTAGGCCCTTTCGGATTTCGCCGAGGGGACATGGTGTAATAGTCCTCGTTGTACAGATCGGCACACCATTCCCAGACATTGCCAGCGATGTCATACAGCCCCAGCTCATTCGGAGGAAACGCCTTCACGGGAGACGTCGTCAGATAGCCGTCTTCATTGCGGCGATCCGTGGGAAAGGTGCCCTGCCAGAAATTGGCCATGTGTTTGCCGTCGGGAACGAGCTCCTCCCCCCAGGGATATTTGAGATCCTTGCCACCGCTTCGGGAGGCGTATTCAAACTCGGCTTCCGTCGGCAGACGTTTTCCGGCCCACTCGCAGTAGGCGACCGCATCTTCCCAAGCGACATGGACCACGGGGTGGTCCATCCGGTCTTCAATCGTTGAATCGGGGCCGTCGGGGTGTTTCCAGTTGGCTCCATCGACGATATGCCACACCTGATACTCCCAGCCGGTCACCCCCGTGATCAGGGACTTCTCGTCGAAGCTGTTATTGAAGCAGAGTGACCCCGCTTCGATCATCTCATCGGGGAACGATGCCGTATCCACGCCGCGAGCGGCGAAGTCCGCCTTTGTCAAATTCTTCTCCGCGAAGGTGACATAGCCCGTCATCTCGACGAATTCAGCGAATTGCCGATTTGTGACGGGGGTCTCGTCCATCCAATATCCGTCTAACTCGACAGGATGTGCTGGCGACTCATCGAGCTTGATCCGGTCGGGGTTCTCCTTAGTCACAAGTTCCGCGGTCCCCATCACAAAGGAACCACCCGGAATCCAGACCATTCCCCCGGGCGGGGCGGCTGGCTCCTCAACAATCAGATTCAAACGGGACGACGCATCCGACCCGGTCGGCACAAACACCGCCGCCAGCAACAAACCGCAGATCACCACGGTTGTCCCGAGTAACAGGTACAGTCTTTTCGTCATCGTGGGCAGGCTCTCGCTCCAACTGTCCAGATTTCTAAACGATCTCAATCAGCCCGATTCCATCATACGCACTCGCCCCGCCCCTGTCCCCCGTTCTCGGGCGGAATTCCGGCTTCTCCCCTGACTCCCAGGAAACATGACAGATTCGCGGAGAAATTGTGCGGCGGAACGATGCCACCTGACAAGCTCGTCAAATGCGAATAGCGTCGATCGCGGTGGCCTCGCGGTTTTGCGGCCCCAGACGGTCCGAGACACCCATCGTGGAGAGCATCGTGTTGTAGACGTCGAGTCCTTCTTTGTTGACGTCGAGGATCTGTCCCGTCTTGAAGCGTCCTCCCCCTCCGCTGATCGCATGAAAAACGCCGGAGAGTTCCCGTTTCACGTCGTTATGACGACCGTCTCCCGATTCGGTCGAAATGGTGATCAGCGAGTTCTCCA
>JAGQQQ010000367.1 GCA_020426125.1 Planctomycetaceae bacterium | reverse complement strand
ACACTTTTTTTGCGACGAGCCATAGGAGTCAGGGGAAGGCGGTGCGGCAATTGTGGACATCCCATCTCCCCGGCCCATCTCCCCGGCCCCTGTCCCCTCGCGGCCTCAATCAGATCTCCTTTTTGATTGCGGCCACGTGGCGCGCTAGCGAATCATTTTCGTTTTGAGCCATTGATCACTGCGAGACACTATTTGCGGGCTGGTCATCGCAGCGGGAGGATAGTAGGCTGCAAGCATCGAAACAAAGGACATTTCTTCGCTCGCAACAGATTGCTTCTGATAGATGATCCGAAAATTTTGTCTCCTGACTGCCCGTCTTGCCGTCTTCCCATTTTTCTTGGGGATCTTTGTCATCGCCTCGAATGGCGGACTCGCTGCCGAGCAGAAGCCCAACATTCTTTTTCTCTTCGCGGACGACCAGTGTTATGACACGATTCATGCGTTGGGGAATGAAGAGATTGAGACGCCGAATCTCGATCGTCTGGTCAAGGACGGCACCACTTTCACGCATTGCTACAACATGGGCGGCTGGAATGGTGCCATATGCGTTGCCAGTCGGACCATGCTCAACACGGGCCGCTATCTCTGGCATGCGAACGATGTCTGGAAGACGTCCAAGCAGGAACGCGAGCAAGGCCGCTGGTGGTCCGAATACATGAAAAAGGCTGGTTACCAGACCTACATGACCGGCAAATGGCATGTCAACGCAGCGGCGGAGCAGTCGTTCCATCAGGCGGCGCACGTCCGGGGAGGAATGCCGAACCAGACGCCGCAGGGATACGACCGTCCGAAGTTCGGGGAACCGGACACCTGGAGCCCGTATGACGAGAGTTTCGGCGGATTCTGGGCCGGTGGTCGCCACTGGAGCGAAGTTGTGGCGGACGACGCCATCGGCTTTCTGAAACACGCCCAAGCTCAAGAGAAGCCGTTCTTCATGTATATCGCGTTCAACGCGCCGCACGATCCTCGGCAGGCTCCCAAGTCGTTCATTGAGAAATACCGCGCGAAGGATCTCGCCATCCCCGCCAGTTTTCAGCCGGAATATCCGTATAAAGATGGGATGGGTTGCAGCGAGAAGCTTCGTGATGAACATCTCGCTCCGTTTCCACGAACGGAATACGCAGTCGAGATTCATCGCCAGGAATACTATGCGATCATCACGCATCTGGACGAACAGATTGGGCGAATCCTCAATCAGTTGGAAGAGACCGGAAAGCGAGACAGCACCTGGATTGTGTTCACCGCGGACCATGGTCTCGCCGTCGGACACCATGGTCTGATTGGCAAACAGAACATGTACGACCACAGCGTCCGCGTGCCGTTCATGATCATCGGCCCCGGGGTCGAGGCTGGTCAGAAGATTGACATTCCCATCTATCTGCAGGATGTAATGCCCACGACGTTGGAGTTGGCTGGGGTCGAGAAACCCGACCATGTCGAGTTTCACAGCCTGTTGCCTCTTCTGCGGGGCGAGCAGACGGAAGGCTCTTACGACGCCATCTATGGAGCCTACGTCGACCGGCAGCGGATGGTGACGATGGACGGCTACAAACTGATCCTGTACCCCAAAATCTCAGTGGCCCGGTTGTATCATGTGGCTGAGGACCCCCACGAATTGCATGACCTGTTGGCCGACGGGAAAACGCATCCCATGGCAGCCAAACTCTTTGCCCGACTCCTGAAGCTTCAGACCGAAACCGGTGACACCCTCGATCTTACGTCCGTTTACCCGAATCTTGTTGGAGATTGACGTTCGGTGAGGGGCAAAGTGATGACTCAGGTCTGGAGTTGAGATGGCTAGCAAATATGTGATTCGCTACGGCACGATGCGGTACGTGGCCGAGTTTACCACCAAGGGACAAGGAGACTATGTCCGCGGCGAGGCGGTTGTGGTCCGGAGCCATCGCGGTACCGAATGGGGCGAAATCCTCTGCGAAGCCACAGACCGGACTCGTGAGTATCTCGGCAGCGAGGATCCCGTGGGGCGCGTCCTGCGAAGCGTCACCCCGGAGGACGAGCGGACCCGTGATGCGCTCTGGGACGAAGAGCAAGAACTGTTCGACGATGTCAAAACGCTCGCGAGTCAGCACGCCGCGCTGATGCAGGTGGTGGACATTGAGAAACTGTTTGGTGGCGAGAAAATCATCGTGTACTTCCTCTCGGAACAACGTGTTGACTTCCGGGAATTGGTGAAGATTCTAGCTGGCAAGTACAAGACACGGATCGAGATGCGGCAGATTGGAATCCGTGACGAAGCCAAACTGCTCGCGGACTACGGAGACTGCGGCAAGCCGGTCTGTTGCAACACCCATCTGACAGAAATGCCTCCCGTCTCGATGAAAATGGCCAAACTCCAAAAGGCCTCGCTCGATCCCAACAAAATCTCGGGGCGGTGTGGTCGGCTGAAGTGTTGCCTGCGGTACGAATATGACACGTACGAGGAATACCGTCGGGAACTGCCCAAGATTGGCAAAACCGTCGTGACCAAGCAGGGACAAGGGCGGGTTCTCGCCCAGGAAATCCTGGCTAAGAAGATTCTAGTGGCGTTCGAGGACAACCGGCGGATGATGGTCGATTTGGCCGATGTGGTCACGGTGGTGACTGGCGGAGGTGGGGGCGGCGGAAAGAAATCTGACCGGAATCAATCCCCCAGCGACGTTGCAGAATCCTGAAAATCGGTACGAAGATCCCCTTTTCTCGAATTGCCATCGGGTTGTAAGATGGGGGAAACCCCGGGCGCGAATGCGTTCGTTAGATTTTTTCAGCATTCCTTGGATCGTATCCAATTGATCTTGGAGTATCGTCATGAGCACGACGGGTCAAACGGCCGCCTCCCGGTTGAAATACCACACCGATGGGTACCGTTTCGTGTTTGAAGCTCTGCACCACACTCAGCAGAAACTCAAACGCCCCGCAACCCAGGATCTCGATGATGATCGGGCTCACATTACCGGTCAGGAACTGGCTGAAGGCGCCCGGGAATTGGCCCTCGAACGATACGGACTCCTCGCCCGAAATGTCCTCGGACACTGGGGAATCAAGAGCACTGCGGATTTCGGTCGGATGGTCTTCGAAATGATCGAACGGGGCGAAATGCGAAAAACGGATCGCGATCAGCTCAGCGACTTCTTCGACGTCTACGATTTTGAAGACGCCCTCGTCAACAAGTACCAGATCCTGGCCGACGAGATCGAAGACGATTAGCACGTTGTTCGGGCGAAAATGCCTTCATTCTCAGATGGCCTTCCTCATCGAGATCGTGTGCAGGACGGAGTCGGTCCCCTTGTCGAATTCGCACCGAAAGTGTGCCCGTGCTGCCTGGAAAGTTGGACTGCGGGTGGGGAACGGCCATGAATAAAGCTGTGGCTTCTGAGGACTCCGCTTCTCCGCTGGCATCGACATCGTCATCTTTCAACCGTCCTCCTGAGAGTGTGTTCTGGGGGGCCGCTGTCATTGGTTTTCTGTGGTTTCTCGCGCTCGGCTGGCTGACCTTCACAACAGCCAACCCGGTGACACTGAACATCGCCCAACTCAAATCGGCTCCTCTGATTATCGTCGCCAAAGCTGTCGATATTTCACAGGGGCAGATCGAGGTCCAGGAGGCTCTCAAAGGTCCTTCTCCAGATAACCTTTCGCAAGTTCGCCAACTCGAAGTCACGGGAGCAGAACCCGGTTCGACTTACATCATCCCGCTGGAACGGAGCGCCGGCGGACGTTGGCAGGTGGCCGCCATTCCCGATGGCCGACGACTCGTCTATCCAGCCGAAGAGCAGGTCGTCGAGAAGTGCCGGGACATCCTCGCGACGATGGAATAACATCCACTCGAACAAACTTTCGAGTGGAGTGCCCGGATGTTGAATCGACGCCAGTTTCTACAAACCTCCTCGCTCAGCCTCGCGGGGCTGGCCTTGCGACCGACCATCGCCCGAGCGGACGAGTTTCCCCCGGTCCGGGCGATTACTCGCGGACCGAAACACCACTGGTTCGGGTATTACGACAAATTGGAGTTCGATCCGTCGAACCGGTATGTCCTGTCCAACGAGGTCGACTTTGAGCACCGGACTCCCCGTCCTGATGATGTGGTTCAGGTCGGGATGGTCGACCTTCAGGACAATGATCGATGGATCGAACTGGGACAGAGCAACGCCTGGGGATGGCAGCAGGGCTGCATGCTTCAATGGCGGCCCGGGTCCGAATCGGAAGTGGTCTGGAACGATCGGCAGGGAGACCGATATGTCTGCCACGTCCTGGATGTCCAAACTCAACAGAAAAGGACGCTCCCCAGTCCCATTTACACGCTCAGTGCCGATGGCTCATTCGGACTCACCGCCGACTTTGCCCGCATCCAGGTGATGCGCCCCGGATACGGCTATGTCGGCCTTCCTGATGAGCATGGTGACGAACTCGCCCCGCCCGACTCCGGGGTGTTCCGTGTCGACATGAACACGGGTGATCGGCAACTCGTCCTCTCGCTGGCGGATGTCGCGGCCATTCCTCACCAGGGGAAAGTGCTCGATAACGTCTGGCATTATTTCAACCATCTGTTGATCAGCCCGGACATGCGGCGATTTATCGTGCTTCATCGCTGGCGGGCGCGCGACCAGAAAACCGGCGCTCCCACCGGCACCTTCATCACGCGAATGCTCACGGCCAATGTTGACGGCACCGACCTGTATGTCCTGGATCCGTCCGGCAAAACTTCCCACTTCATTTGGCGGGATCCGGAACACATCTGCATGTGGACACAGCCGTTTGGCAAGCCTGCGGCGTTTTATCTCTTCCAGGACAAGACCCGCGAGATCGAAATGGTCGGCGAAGGCATCATGCCGCTCAACGGGCACAACACCTATCTCCCGCAGAGTACCGACTGGATCCTGAACGACACCTACCCCGACCGCCAGGAACGGAAGCAGAACCCGTATCTGTACCACATCCCGACCAATCGCCGGATCTCGCTGGGGAAGTTCCATTCTCCAATCGAGTACAACGGAGAATGGCGGTGCGACACCCATCCCCGATCCAGCAACGACGGCCAGTCCGTCGTCATCGACTCTCCCCATGGCGGAAACGGCCGCCAACTCTATCTCATCGATATCAGTTACATCGTGAAAGAGTGACAATCAACGCCGACTTTCGAGAGGGGAGAACTGGCGAAAAACTGCGGTGGATCGTCACGGATGACAACACGCTTCGCGATTTCTTCACGCGATCTGCAACGAACGGCCTCCCATTCGACGACTGGTCGTTCGATCGGCAGCGAGTCGCACAGGCGGAAGAAGGTCGGTGTCAGGTCGGTCCAGTTCGACAGACGCCAAGTGACCGTCCGTGCAGACTTTACGATCTGGCGGGGGATGGGAATCATCTGGTCGAGGAATGTCCGGAACTCCATCGTGAGCAGACGCTGTTGCCTGGCTGGAAATCGTCGAGCGGATCGAGATTCCGTTTCAGCGAGGCACGTCAGATTCCGCCTTGAGATGAGTCGACTTGGATAGTCAGTTTTACGCTTATCCGTTCGAGGGGACTGTGAATTCCGACGTGGTCATCACGGTGATGGACAAGTTTGCAGAAAGGGTCCACGGGACGAACGTCGTGGTGGTCGACAATGCCCCCTTGCATCGCAGCAAGGCGTTTCGAAGCCACTTGGTGGACTGGGCTGCGAACAGGGTTCACCTCGATTTCCTGCCGCCCTATTCGCCTGAACTGAATCTGATCAAACTGGTCTGGAAGCAAATGAAACACCACTGGCTCCCACTCTCGTCCATGTTCACAACCGCGTTCGTGCGGACATCCGCGGCGATTTCCTCATGAGCCGACTGGAGCGATG
>JAGQQQ010000366.1 GCA_020426125.1 Planctomycetaceae bacterium | reverse complement strand
ATCGAGAGAACAAGCAGGGAAAAGGAGATAGCGAACCTTACTCGGTCATCAACGCCCACTGGGGGGCGTCATGAACCGAAAAACAAATGCCAGAGGGGTATTCACTCCATGGCTTCAACAGCGGTACGAAACAGCGATGGTACTGTTCGTGAAATGATGTGAGATTCAAACCATTGTGGACGTCTCCATAAGGGGCAAGGTATCTGAGTGCGGAATCATGCATTTTTCGGGCGCCACTGAAATTGCCTCCCTCAAAATGGTGGAGGGAAACAGCGACATGGATCAAACCCTGATAGAACTGGCGTTCCAGTTCGTCGGCTTCGGACCAGATCTCCTCCAGGATGTCGTGGCACGCAAAATACTCCCCAGCATTGAACAGGGTGATCGCTTCCAGCCAGCGAGGCTCCGGCTCGCCTGTTTGAGACATCACGCATCGGTCCCATTGTCGAACAAACTTCGGGCTCCTGTCGTTTCGACCATTCGCGAAAGAATGTCCATTCTCAGCGTTCGTATACCGCGGCACAGGGAATGGGACAATTCTTCGGACTGGGTTTCAACTTCGGCAAACGGAGTCTAAAACTGCCGAACAACTTGTGTCCAAGATTATTTCCAGAAATTCGCTTCCAGAGTCGTTTTCCCCGTCCTCCGAGAGAACGTTGCCGACATGCCCGCCCATAGGGAATCCGATGTTGACCGAAAGAAAC
Organism: Planctomycetaceae bacterium; assembly: GCA_020426125.1. Classification (GTDB taxonomy): domain Bacteria; phylum Planctomycetota; class Planctomycetia; order Planctomycetales; family Planctomycetaceae; genus HKST-UBA70. The sequence goes on along the minus strand of JAGQQQ010000366.1, from coordinate 8,856 downwards.
GGATCCGCAGGATCCTTACGAAACTCCGCAAGACCTATGGTGACGCGGAGTGCGCTCTCATCCATGACGACCCGTTTCAACTGTTATGCGCGACGATTCTCTCCGCCCAGTGCACAGACGAACGGGTCAATCAGGTCACTCCGCAACTGTTCCAACGATATCCGGACGCCTTGGCCCTCGCGCAAGCTTCTCTGCCAGACCTTGAGTCGGTCATTCAGTCAACGGGGTTTTTTCGATCCAAGGCCAAGAATCTCAAGGCGATGGCCGTCGCCGTTGTCGAGCGTCATGGTGGCGAGATTCCGGCCAATCTGGAGGCGCTCACGCAACTCGCTGGCGTCGGGCGTAAAACCGCGAATGTCGTCCTCGGCACCTGGTTCGGCATTTCCAGTGGGGTTGTGGTTGACACACATGTCAAACGGATCAGCATGCTATTGGGGCTGACCACCAAGACGGATCCCGTTCAGATCGAGCGAGACTTGATGGACCTCCTGCCGAAGAAGGAATGGATCAACTTTTCTCATCGCCTCATTCACCACGGCCGCCGCATCTGTATCGCCCGTCGCCCGCAATGTCCCAAATGCCCTTTGCTGAAGGATTGTCCGCGCGTGGGATTGCCCCCACTCAAGACCGTTTGACCGGGGGGACTGGGAGATGAGTAGAAACGGGAACGACCGACCCGTGTTGGGATTTCTTGCCAGTGACCCGGCAATCACTCCGGTGCTGGTGGCCATTCGAGAATCCTCTGAGATGTCCTTGGGACCGGGTTGGGCAAGTGTCGCGTTGCCCAGCGGGGTCTTGTCGGTCCCCTCTTGGGATGAACTGCTTGAGAATCCCCTTCCCGATCTGTTCATTGTTTCCGGAGCGAGCGAACCAGTGCTGGCGGGAGTCCGTCAACTTGTGACTCTCAAGGTCCCCATCGTCGTGGTCACCGATTCCCTGGATGGCCCGCAAGGTGTCTTTCAACTCGCCTCGACTTGGCAGGATGCCCCGGAATGGGTCACTCCTCTGTTTCTTTCCGGTGTTCGAACAATTGCACTCCGTCGATTGGAAGACCTTTCACGGCAGGGTATCAAAACGGTCTGGAAGGTCGAATTCGAGCGAGTCCATACCCCAACGCATGACGAGACATTCGATTGGACGCTTTGCGATCGCCTGTTCCTTCAGGATCTCGACTGGATGGAATCCCTGTTCGGCCCCCACGAATTGGTGACGCAACATTCGACGATGCGAGGGGAAGATCAAATCCAAGAGACCACGGTCCGACTGGAAGCGGAGCCTGCGGATTCTTCCCGAATTCCGGAGGTTCTCTGGGCTCTCTCGCGAGGCATGTCGGAATCGCAATGGACTCTCCGCCTCTCCCACGAGGAGGACGTGGTGACAATTCGTGCGTCGTCGAGAATTTCAGATGCCGCAGACTCCCACGTCCCAACTCATTCGTTGGAGGATGGTGTCAAAACAGAGATCCTCGATCAATTGCATGGCATTCTCTCCCGCCTTCGAGATGGAGTTCCCTTGCGGTCGATGGAAGAAGTCACACGCTTGGGAGAATTCGGAGCCGCTGCGAAGCGATCTCGGCAACGACGACGAACGATTGTCGTTCAACATGAGGATTCCTCCGAAAGAAGCCAGTTCAAATCCCAGATGGCGGCCTTCGGCTGTGGAGCGTTGTTGTGGACGATTTTCGGAAGCGTGGCCATGCTCGTCCTGGCGGCGTCAATCGATCCTCGGGACGGAGAGCAGCGTCTTTCGGAAGCCGCCGGGTACATCCTCTGCCAAGCGGAATTTCAGGACGACTCTTGGAAACTCTCCGGCGAGGGGAAAGAGACGTTGCGAGGGATCGCCAGCAGTTGGTCAGCAACCTCTCCCGTGTTGATCATCGAAAAGTCCGCCGCGAATCCGGACTTAGACCGGCAACGTGAACAGACAGTCGTGGCGGAACTCCGTGACATGGGAGTTCGGATGATGGAATCACGAATCGCAGTTCGTGAATTACATGGTCGCTGGTTCCGTCCCTTCGTTCTTTCCGGCTGGGCGATCGTCTTTGCACCGATCGGGATTGCCTTGGGAGCACAGGCGTTGATTCTGGTAGCGAGAACCGAGGGAGACGGGAGGGGCTCTGCTTGATCGGCAACAAACTGACGAATGGAGATGTCGGTTCGCTCAGAATCTCGACAAGATTTTGCCATTCAGGGCGAAGTCGTCCGGGGAGTTTCGCCGCAACCTCAGACAAAATCTCGTGTTGCCGTTGGTTGACGTGGCTCCAACTTCGTCTCGACACACCCTTGAAATTTCACTAGAACCCCGGAAATCCCCGATTGGTGTCCTCAACCGGGTGATTTTCCTTTCCCAATTCCAATTGGCGACGGACGGGACCCCGTCTTGAGCCTCCCCATTTTTTTCCTTTCCCCAGTCCTCACCCTTCACCTGTTCGCAACAGGATGTTGTCGATCGGTGTCGGTTCCTATTCGCCGATGGCACCGCCGAGGTCGCCCATGAAACGAGTCATGATCCTGTCGGTGTGTTGTCTCCTGACGCACGCGGGCTGCCAATCGATGGACCACTTGTCGTGGTCGAAGAAATCCCCGGACACGCATGCGCTGGCATCCACCCAAGAATCTGGGGGGCTGCCTCAGCCATCACAGCTGCAAGAAGCGTCACGATCCACCTCACCACAGACGTTGAACGGGAATCCGATCGCGTCGATTCCGGCGGACACAATCTCGCATTTGCTGTCCGAAGGCCAGGAGGAACTCGGTGCCTTTCAAGGGGACAAGCAACCCTATCATCTCGCGAAAGCCCGGATGAATTTTGAGGAAATCGTCCGCCAACAGCCGCAAAATGGTCGAGCCCATCATGGACTCGCAATCGTCTCGGACCTGAGCGAGGATTACCAATCGGCGGAGCGACACTACCACCAAGCGCTGGCTCAGTCCCCGAACGACTCCAACATTCTGGGGGATCTGGGATTCTCGTACTTGAGTCAGAACCGCCTGATGGATGCGGAGAAATCTCTCCAATCCGCTTTGCAAGCCAACCCGCAGAATCGAAACGCGATTCGTCACCTGGGTGATGTCTATGCCAGGCAGGGACGAACGTCCGCGGCCACTGAGATGTACTCTCAGGTTTTGTCACCTCAGGAAATCGACAAGGCCCTTGCCGAGAATTCCCCTCAAAGCCAACCGCTCCCTCAAATCGGAGAGTCTGTGGCGACGAACGAATCGTCGGATTCGATCTTCGAGAAGTTGATGCCCCAGAAGAAGGATCGTACACAGGAACTCAAGGATGACATCCAACGTCGTATCGAACAGCAAAGGCGGCAGGAGTCCCCGGTACAGGAACCGCAGTCGATGGCCAATCGGGCTCCGGTCGATGTTGCCAGCCAACATCAAAACCTCCGCGAGCAACTTGCGGCGATTGATCGAGAGCGGTATCAACGAACCTTCAATGGCCCCGTGGTGGTCGACCACCAGACGGGACAATTACAACCCATGCCTCAAGGAACGGCTGACCCCGCCTGGGCAATGGAGCCTTCCGGACGCTCTGTGCAGGTCGGTTATGAAACCCCGTTGACTCCGTCCGGCAATTCGGGTCCATGGCATGGAAACCCCGTCGCTCGCGAGGACGTGTCGGGACCTCCAACGAGCCACCCGAAAAACGAAACTCTGGCGAACGAGGCGTCGCCACCTCCCTGGGTCGGAACGGATCCAACCGCACTTTCCCCTCTCCCATCTCCTCATGGGAGACCAAACCATCAAACAGCCTATCAGGGAAGTGTCACTTCACCTCGTTCGAGCCTCGTTCCTCCCGATCTTTCGGTCTCACCAGCCAACCCCCGGTCTAACCTTCCGGGAGACGGTCGACATTCTCTCCCCTATTCGGGACAACAGGCTGATATCACCGCCGCGAGCCAGTCGGCCGCAATGCTGGGAATGGGGATCGGTCCCGGCGGAATGTTCCCGAATGTTTCGGGGAGCCCAACGGTTTCCGCTCCTGGTGCCCAATCCTACTGGAATGGCGACTCCGCTCCCCAGCCTAAACGAATGCTCCCCACCGATCTGGAACCGCTCGATCTGCGGAAAGCCTATGATCCCGTGCCGCAGCCCACGCCGGCACCTGGTAGCAACATGGGGCAGACTCCTGGTGGAATGCCGACTCCCGGCTTTTCTCAACAGCAGTTTGGGACCGCTTCCCGGTACGATACCCAAACACTTCAGAATAGCGGTGTTCCAGCGGCTTCTCACATGGATCCCGGAATGCAACAGTTTGAATTGCAACGGCAAGAATCCACTCGACAGTTGAATCAGGCGGTTCAGCAGGTCTGGGGGCAGGGGCAAATGAACAACATGGTCTCCCCAGCGGCGGGAACGACGTACACGCCGCCTCCGGCAAACGGACAGTCCCCCTATCCGATGTCCCGTCCGCAGGATTTCGGGACTCAGCCGTCCGGACAAAGTGGCCCCCGGTCTCCCCTGCAACGCGACACGACCACATTGCGACCGGTTGAACCGAATACCGGACAATACGTTGAGCCCCCTCCCTATCGCCCCAACGACCGCAGTACATTGGATCTGAATGCCCCAAACGGGGGACAACCGTCGCCACCCAGCCCCTACTACGGCGGCAATCCCGCATCGGCGAGTTTCCCATCTGGGAGCGGTGTCACGCCCCCCCCGTACCACGGCAGCCAGAACGCCGGCATGCCGATGATTATCCCCGGAAGCGAATAATCCAAGCGAACGATCCTTCAGTCGCCGAGACCGAAGACGATCCCCTGTCCAAAGTTTTGATGGAAGGACAGACAACAGCGTCTATATTCCCCGTCGGAATTCTGTTTTTGGAATCTGGTGACGGGGATACGAAATGCGGCATCTTTCTTTTGCCATGTTGATGGGGTGGGCACTGGTGAGCGGAGGATCGCTATCCGCTCTTGCGGAAGAACAGACCCTGCTTTGGAATCAGTGGCGTGGCCCGACTCGGGACGGCATCGTTTCCGGAACCGTTTGGCCCCAATCTCTCGGGGACGATGTCCTGACTCAGGCTTGGCGTGTGGAACTTCCTCCAAGCTATTCTGGACCGGTCGTGTCCGAGAAAGCGGTCTTCGTGACCGGCACAGAAGACAAAGAAACCGAGGTTGTCTATGCGTTCGACCGAATGACGGGAGAACAACTTTGGCGGACCGAATGGCCTGGAGCGATTTCGGTCCCCTTCTTTGCTGCATCAAATGGGAGTTGGATTCGCGCGACTCCCGCGTACGACGGAAAGAGCCTGTTCGTGGCCGGGATGCGGGATGTTCTCGTTTCTCTGGATGCGGAGACTGGCCAGGAAAAATGGCGAGTCGATTTTGTCGAGAATTTGGAAACGGCTCCACCTTCGTTTGGCTTTGTGAGTTCTCCGCTCGTCGTGGGGGATTTTGTTTACGTGCAAGCAGGGGCGTCTTTCGTCAAGCTCAACAAGCAGACCGGCGAGATGGTCTGGCGGACCTTGGAAGATGACGGTGGGATGATGGGAAGCGCCTTCTCATCTCCCATTCGAACAACGCTGTCAGGTCAGGATCAAATGGTGGTCCAGACCCGGCAAAAGCTTGCGGGGGTCCATCCGGAGAGCGGAAAAGTTCTCTGGGAGCAGGTGGTCCCCAGTTTTCGCGGAATGAACATTCTGACGCCGGTTCCATTCGGCGATGGCATCTTTACCAGCTCGTACCAGAACCAGTCCTGGCTGTATCAGACCAGCCGTGAGGGGGAGTCCTATTCCGTTGAGGAAGCCTGGACGGAAACGGCCAAAGCGTACATGTCGACTCCCGTCGTCATCGATGGCCACGCCTACCTGCATCTGCAAAATCAACGGTTTTGCTGTATCGACCTCTCCACTGGGGAACGGAAGTGGACCTCACGAACCTACGGGAAATATTGCAGCCTCATCGCCCAGGGCGATCAGATCCTGGCGCTGGATGAACGCGGGGTCCTTTTGCTCATCAAGGCCAACCCGGACGAGTTCGAACTTCTGGACGAGCGGACAATCAGCGAAGACGAGACATGGGCTCACCTGGCAATCAGTGGGAGCCAGTTGTTTGTCCGAGAGCTGAATGCCTTGACGGCGTTCAGTTGGCAGTCCGCATCGCAATAGGCCGTGCCGACATCTCTTTGGAGTGCGGCGACTCGTCGCCGCTTTCTTTTTTGGACAGCCCCGCTATTGCAGAACGTTTCGCCGCAAGCCCGACAGGCGGCGAGACTTACTCCGCGAGCAACTCGTCAAGTCGCTTCAAGTCCGATTCGGTGAGTCGAAGATAGGTGGTCATCGTGCCATTGATTTTGGCGTCGTAATAAACCACCCGGCAGACATACTTGCCAACGTCTCCGTCGGGCATGGTCGCCGCTGCAACTTTGAGCCAGCGTTTCTGCTCCTCACTTTGATCCTCCGCCTCAACGGCCCGCTCGCGGGCTTTACTGATCATGGTCTCCCAAATCCGGCTGTACATGTCGGGAGTAATCGTGCAGGCATTGACCCCCTGGAGAAACTGGCGGACCGTTTTGGGCGTATGGCGAGGAGAGCGGTTTTCGTTGAACGCGAACGCTTTTGCGGGGTGTTCAACGAATAAGAGGACGCAGCCTTCCTGCGGAGCCGTGTTTTCGAGAAAGACACCGTCATTGGGGGGATGGGTGATAAACGGACCACGAAACGGCAGGTCAGGCAACTCGTACTTCTTCGCCAGTTCTTCCGAGAATGGAACCAGCGACATCCCCAGAAATTCGATGCCATCACCTGCCCAGAGTCGATCCAATTCCAATTCGATTTCGGCCAGCCGTTCCTCCAAGGCGGCCTTTTCCAACTTCAAGACGGCGGCTCGCCCCTGACCTTGTGCGAATGCGACAGTGTCCGTGACAGCGAGAATGGTACATGTCCACACGAAGAGGCACAAAAAACGGTTCATAATGGTTGGGGCACTCAATCGTTGAATCTTGACAATCCGACAGCGACTCTTGGGTCGTGGCTCGGAAGACACAGGGGGCTTACGCCTCCCGCTCGCATTGAAAGTACGTATTCCCTGCGCGAGATTGTGAAACGAGATTTTCAATTCGCGAGAAATTCTCAAAACGCATGGAAAAGACCGTTTACGTCTCGAGTTCGGGCCAATCGGCGGTGCGGGGGGGATGGAAGTGTTCTAGTTTGAGATTACTCACTTTCAGGCAGGAAGATTCCACATACAGCCCCACGCGTCCAGACGTGTACGTTTCATCCGACAAGGTGAGCAGGACATACCCGCCGAGGGAAAGTTCGATGTAACTTTGCATCGCGACGAGAGAGAATTCGAGATCGTCGGCGCCGCAGTTTTGCCAATAGCCGGCTTGGAGCGGCTTGAAATCGAACGCATTCTCTCGAGTTCCGTGCGGCTTGCGACCCCAAGCCCGGCACTGCGCAATTCCCTTCTGAAGGTCGAGTGAAATTTGGTACCCGCTCGTGGTCTCGGCGTCGGTGCGAAACAGGAGTCCGCACTTTCCGAGTCCGTCCAGCGAGAGTGTCGCTCGAAGTCGGAAGCAACGGACTTTCTCCGAGACGACAAACCCTTCAAATCCCGCTTCCGAGGACAGTTGCAATTCTTGGGCCTCTCGGTCGACGTGGCATTCCGCATGCTTGTTGTCCATCAGCGGACTGAGCGGCAATAGATCGTCAAAGTGGCACGTCGACTCGACAAGTTTGTCGAATCCTTCGAAACTGACGGCTCCCAAACGGCCGTCTTCCCGCGTCACAATCCGCTTCGGGGGGGGCATCAGGTTTTTGACGGTCCGATCGGTCTCGCTGTGGAAGAAATTCCAGACGAGCAACCCCTTCTCATCGAAGCAGAATCGAGCGGCGTAGTTCCCCTGGGGGAGCAAGACGTTGTCAAAAAAGTTGGCCCAGGGGCCGTCGACATTGTCGGAGTACCAGTAGCGAACCTTGGCATCCTCCCGAATGCTGGCGACCAGATAGTAGCGGTCTCCAAATTTGAAGAGGTTGGGGACTTCGATGTCGTCGTAAAGCCCGGGTTGATGCAGCGCGTGCCGTTCCACAAAATGACACGGCTCCTTCTCCTCGTACAATGCGACACATCCGCGACGAATGATCGGGCCCGTCGGGACACGGGCTGCCACCAACAGGCAGCGATATTCCCCTTCCTGAAAGAAAAAGGGATCCCGGAAACTGATCCAGTGCCGCCCCTCATCGAGAGAAGCTTCGTAATGGGGAGCCTTCGCTTCAATCGGAAACGGGCAGGGTTTTTCCGAAGACTCCCCCCCAGAGTTTTTCTTGTCATCATGGCACTCTTCCCAGCGGTCGGGCGCCTTCTCCCAGTGAATCAAGTCTTCACTGTACGCACAGCCGACTCGCTGAATGTTCCCCCCATCGCAGCGTGACAGCCCGGTGTAAAACATTCGCCAGCGGCCCGGCTTCCAGGGATCGGGAGTGACATGCATCGTCCAGAGCATGTGGTCGTCCCATTTTCCGGGATTGCCGATGAAGATTGCGTTGTCAATCCGCTTCCAGTTGATGCCGTCGCGGCTGATTGCATGGGCGATGAAATCGTGGTTCGGCAAGACCAGATGGAACAGATGGTAAACCCCATCGTGGTAAATGACATCCACGTCGCCCATCGTCTTATGATGGGACACGGCGTCCTGATACATGCTTCGGGTCCGTTGGAGTCAAAATGCGAGACGGCAGACGCAAACCACCATAGCGGACGTCGTGATCAGCGAACACCGCGATTCGAGGCGCGGCCCACCGACATTCACTCTGGGTCAGAATCTGGCAAGATGATAGCCATTCCCACCTTTTGACCGGGGCGGAACCGACCGTCGTGATTCTCAATCTCCGCGAGAATTC
>JAGQQQ010000365.1 GCA_020426125.1 Planctomycetaceae bacterium | reverse complement strand
AATATCGAATCATCGCTGAAAACTGAAGCCCCCTGGCCACTTCCATCTTAGGAGGTGATGGAAGCCGGGGGAAAGCGAGGGAGTTTCTGGATTGTCATTCCGCCAGTGAGACGCAGACGATTTCCTTGTCATTGCGGACGAAGGCGCACTTGTGAGCGAATGCGGGATGCGTCCAGACGACATCTCGTCTCTGAGCGGGTCCTGTCGGTTCAATCACATGGGCTCGGCTAATCTCGTGGTAACCCTGCCGGTCCATCTTCGCGAAGATGAGATCCCCTTGCTCGCTGAACAGGACGTAGCGATCTTTGTGTTTGACGATGAACGCCGTTCCCCAGCGTGCGGAGCGGCCACTGGTTGCTTCAAAGGTCTCCCAGATCCGATCGCCATTCGAAACCTCCAAGGCACGCAGTTCGCCATAAGAATCAACACCAAAGATCAAATCGTCCTCGAGAAACGGGGTCACGATCAGGGAATGCAGCGCATCCGTTTTGCGCTCGTTGTCGCCATGGCGCTGCCACTCCACTTTGGCTCCCGGGGTTCTTTGGTCGAGGGAGAGCAGCATCGAACCATTGTAAAAGGAGGGAACGAACAGCCGGGTGTCATCGACTCGCGGAGTGGCAACGGAAAGCCCTTCGTTGAGGGGAAACCGTTGTTGCCAGATCACCTTGCCTGTTTCGGGCACCAGGCTGGAAACGGCTTGCGGATGCCAGACGATGAGTTGCCGCTGGCCGGCGGCTTCGATAATGATGGGAGAACTGTATCCGGGACCATGTGGCCCGACAGCATCCAGCGATCGCCAAATTTCTTTGCCACTCTTTTTATCAAAGGCGACAACAGCGGTCCCCTGACCCCCGACGAAACAGATGAGACGGTCCCCGTCGAGCAACGGATTCGATGAGAAACCCCAGACGGGTGAGGGATTGATGCCGTATTCGTCCTTCAGCTTCACATGCCAGACGACTTCGCCATCAGCGGAATTGAGGCATAGCAGGTCCCCTTCAGCTCCAAGCGTGTAGAGACGCCCATCGGCGACAACGGGAGTCGTCCGCGGCCCAGCGGGATAGCTGACGGTATACACACAGGGATATTTGTGTTCCCAGATCACCTCTCCCGACTCACGGTTTAAGCAGAGGATCCGTTCACTGGACGGAGTCTGGCCTCGCTGAAAGGGGTTCGACGGATCGGCCCCCTCCGTCACCACTTTGTCAGTCACATACACATGGTCCCCGACGACAGCGGGACCGGCATATCCGCCGCCGATTGGAGTCCGCCACAGGATCTTTGGTCCGTCGGCAGGGAACTTGTCGAGAATTCCCGATTCCCGCCAGATCCCATCGCGGTGTGGACCCATCCATTGGGGCCAGTCGTCTGCCATCGCGTTCTGTCCGAATACGAGCGTCACACTTGCCAGTGCGAAAAACAGATGAGATTTCACGGTCACTCCCTATGTCAGATTTCGAATTCCATCATCCACAGACGCTTGGCGAGTCACCCCGTTTTCAGACCGCCGAACCGCCTCTCGCGGCTGGCAAAGTCGCGGAGGGCTTCCAGGAGATCAGGCTGGCGAAAGTCCGGCCAGAGCTTCTGCGTCACCCACAACTCCGCGTAACTGATCTGCCAGAGCAGAAAGTTGCTGATCCGCATTTCCCCGGCCGTGCGGATAACGAGGTCGGGATCAGACATCCCGGCGGTGTAGAGGTGGTCCGACAACGTCTGTTCGTCGATCGAGTCGGGATCAATCTCCCCGCTACGAACTTTCTCCGCAATGCAACGGACGGCCGTCACTAACTCGTCTCGGGAGCCGTAATCTAACGCCAGACAGAGTCGCATCCCCGGATTGTCGCGACTCATCTCGATGGTCTGATTGACTTCTTTCAAGATCCGGGCACTGACGCGGTCGGTCCGGCCGATGGTCGTAAACCGAATGTCCTGCCGCATGATTTCTTCACGCTCCGCAACGACATATTGCTGGAGCAGGCTCATTAGCAAATCGAGTTCCGGACGAGGGCGTTTCCAGTTTTCACTGCTAAAACAGTACAGCGTCAGTTGGTCGAGTCCGAGCCGGGCGCATTCTTCGACTGCAGCCCGAACACTCTGCACTCCCCTGCGGTGCCCCTCGATGCGAGGCAGTCCCCGCGACTGAGCCCAGCGGCCGTTGCCATCCATGATAATGGCGACATGCTTGGGCAACCGCTCAGAAGTCAACCCCTGAGCGAGCAGATCCGCATCCGTGTATGGAGACTCGACCGCCAATGTCCCGCCAATCTCTGTGTTTGGGAGTTTCGTTTTCGCTGGCCGGTATTGTCCCCGATTCGGGATCGCCCATCAATGATCCCCCGCCTGATTCCCGCATCTTGCCAAATCCACAGTCGGGGAAAACGCGATTTCGCCCGACTACCTGAAGACTTTTTACGGGGAGTGTCCACGTCCATCAAATCTGGGTTTGTCTATCCGGAATCGCTCTTGTGACGGAGATTCAATCTGCGATACCTTCCCCCTAGTTTGCCAATTCCCTCCTCTCTCGAAGTCACGGATGACATCATGTTTTCTCGATTCCTGACGGCGGCTGCCGTCGTGATCGCTGTTTCCCAGCCGATTTTTGCTCAGGCTCCCGTTGAGAATGAATTGTACCCGCTCAAGGTCGGCAACGAGTGGGTGTTCAAATCCGGACCTGTGGAGCTGATTGAAAAGGTGGCTGCCATTGAAGAGATCAATGGGGAGCCCTGTGCCCGGATTGAGACCGTTTACAACGGCAAAGTCGTTGCTCACGAGCATTTGGCCGTCCGGAAGGATGGTGTTTACCGCGTCGCCGTTGCCGGGCAGCTGGTGGACCCCCCATTGTGCTTTTTGAAGTTTCCCGCCCAACCGGGAACTCAATGGGCCGTTCGCTCCAAAGTGAAGGAGAGCGAAATCGCCGGCCGGTTTGTCCTCAGCCAGACAAAAGTCCAACTCCCCGCCGGAGAGTATCCGGCGCTGATGGCCGAAGGAAAAGATTTCGAGTCCGAGGGGACGAAACTGAGCTTCTCTTACTATTTCATCCCTCGCGTGGGAAAAGTGAAGCAACAGATCTCTGCCGGCGGAAAGGAAGCCGTCTTGCTTCTGAAGACATTCCGACCTGCACAATGACATGCCACACGGGGACATGCCAC
>JAGQQQ010000364.1 GCA_020426125.1 Planctomycetaceae bacterium | reverse complement strand
TGAGTTGAATGCGAACAGCTTTCAGTCCTATCTGGCGTCGCAACGGAAGCAGGGGCGATCTCAGCAGACCTGTAAACATATTGTTCGGCACGCCAAGCAGTTCGCCAAGTTCCTGCTCGACGACGAACGGGTTGAGAGTGATCCCTTTCAAAAACTGCGACCGCCGAAGGTGAGCGAACGTCGGCATCAACGACGGGCACTCACTCCCGATGAATGCACGAAGCTGTTGAAAGCAGCACGGGCATGTTCGCCGACGTACGGCCTGTCGGGACCGGATCAGGCTGCCTTGTTTCTGGTGGCACTCCACACCGGATTTCGGGCATCGGAACTGAGTCGGTTAGTGGTGGCCGATCTGCATCTGGATGAAGAGCACCCTCACGTTCGCCTGTCTGCCTCCCAGACAAAAACAAGGATGCGGCTCGCATCCCGCTTCGAGACCAGGAAGTGGTGCAGTTCCTGAAAAACTGGATCACTGGGAAATCCCGAAAGGCGAAACTCTGGCCGGGAACTTGGGCGACGAATCGTGGCGGGGGCGAAATGATCCGGGCGGTATTGGAGGCAGCCGAGATCTCTTATGAGATCGATGACCGCTAGGCCGACTTTCACGCTCTGCGGGACACGTTCATCACCAACCTGATCAAGGCAGGCGAACCACCGGCGTATGTACAGCGGCTGGCTCGACACTCGGATATCAACCTGACGTACCGGGTCTACACCGACCTGGGTCTCGAAGACCTGTATCATGGCATGCTGCGAAGTAGCCAGGCATCGACACCATCCGCAAACGAGACTGAGGATCGCGGTCCACAAGAGCCGGACGATAAACCGCCCGACCAGCCTGCGGCTGACAAGCGTGGGTCAAAAAGCGTTGCACGGAATGTTGCACACTTTTCTGTCTCAGAGGGACTTTCGACGTCTTCAGATGTCACAGCGGGTGACGCCAAGCAGGAATATGCCGAGCCTGAAAGCGGAGCATGTGGCCAGCCACAAACGCAGAGAGCGTCAGGAGATAACTCATCCTGTCGCTCTGTGTCACAGAAAAATCAAAAGCGGAGAGGGGGAGATTCGAACTCCCGGTGGGTTGCCCCACGCCGGTTTTCAAGACCGGTGCATTCGGCCACTCTGCCACCTCTCCGGTCGCATGAAACATGCGATTTTCTTACGTGTTTTGGCTGGGATTGGTGAGCGTTGACACCCACGTTGACACCCGTTAGCCTATTTTAACACAAATTGACACCCGCGAAGGTGGTGCTTCCGGGTGTCAGGTGACCACGCTCGCCAGACGAATCAAGAATGGAAAGGCCGTCACATGAGGACGCAGTCTACAAACTCTCACGCTGGCCGTAAATCAAGAGCGGACCAGTGGAAGCCGCCATATTCCGGCTTCCCTTTGAGCTTCCATCCCCCTTCAGGGCGACTCTACAAGAAAATCCGGGGCAAGCGGCACTACTTTGGATACGCGAAGGACTGGCAATCCGCTCTGGAGAAGTACGATCGTGACAGCGATTTCCTTTACCGGGGTGAAGAACCGCCCATTGAAGTAGATTCCCTGTCCCTGGGAGACCTTTGCAATCGTTTTTTGACGGCCAAGCAACGGCTTCTTGAGGCTGGGGAGATTGGTCGTAGAACATTCAGCGAATACCACCAAGCCTGTGAACGGATGATCGATCACTTTCGTAAGCAGCAACCGGTTTCCTTGCTAGACTCGGACCAGTTCGGTGCGTACCGTGCGGTGCTCGCCAAGACACGAGGGCCGGTCGCTTTGGGGAATGAGATCCAACGTGTCCGCTCCGTTTTCAAATTTGGAGTTGATGAAGGACTGATCCAACCCGTGAAGTTTGGCCAATCCTTTCAAAAGCCCAGCCGAAAAGTTTTGCGAATCCAGAAGGCTCAATCTGGTCCGAAAATGTTCGAGCCAGATGAGATCAAGAAACTTCTCAATTCCGCAAGCCAACCACTGAAGGCGTGTATCCTCCTCGCCATCAACTGCGGATTCGGAGCAGCCGACCTGTCGTCGCTCCCTCAGTCAACCGTGGACCTCGAAAATGGCTGGGTTACATTTCCTCGGCCTAAGACCGGAATTCCACGTCGTGCGAAGCTCTGGAAGGCATCGGTAATGTCACTTCGAGAGTACGCTCGGATTCGACCGAAAGCACAAGATGAACTGGACGCGGATTGCTTCTTACTGACGAAGTCTGGGCAACGACTGGTTCGGCAAACCAAGTCAAACAAACCAAATAAGATGGCCAATCGCACGGACTCGATCGCCAATGCATTCAAGCGTCTCGTCAAATCGCTAGAGATCAAAGAAGGACGTGGATTCTATTGCCTTCGGCACTCGTTTCTGACGGCAGCAGAGCAACAATGCACTGATCTCGTGGCCATCCGATACGTGATGGGGCATGCCGACCCTTCCGTTACCGCCCATTATCGCGAACGCATAGATGACGCAAGGTTGGAGCAAGTTGCGAGCGCTGTCCATGGGTGGCTTTTTGACGAGCAGGGCTAAGCGTGGAACCAGTTCCAACGAAGAAGCTCAACTGAGGGGGACGCATCGCCAAACGGATCCAAAAGCGGTTCGATTGGTAAGGCGCTCTTTTCATTCCGCGTTTTCTTTCGTGGTTCCGCCTCTGCGGAACATTTTTTTATCCATATTCACGACTGGAAATGGGTATCGTGGAACCCCGACGTGAGGCCGAATGTCCAGCCTAACCTGAGACGACTCCGCGAATGACCTACTCCCCGGACTAAAGTCCGGGGTTTCTTTTTGTGTTATGAGAATTCAAAGCTTATTTGCTGAGGATGATCTTCTTTTCCTTGCTTCTCTATATATTTCTTCACAATCTCTTCATTAAGACCAATGGTGGAAGAGAACGAATGAGAACATCTTTGACGTAGGGCTTAAGAAACTTTCGTCGATATTTTGTTCCCCATACGATGTGATACTGATGTTGATAGGTTGAGTGATTTAGGCTTTGAATTCTCATACTGCACATCGTAGCACGGCGTTCCGCCGTCCTCCGATGCAGCGGCACCATTCATCCCCGCATTCCGACGCAAGAGGAACTGCCCCTTCGGGGCAGGGTCTCCATGCGGGGTTTCCTGGAAGTACAAAAACAGCCGGCCCCTGTTGTGGAGCCGGCTGAGTATGTGATTGGACGGTTCGTCAATCTTTGGTCAAATCTGAATTGGCGTTCTGTTGGCCCAATCGTAGAGCTCGCTGACGCCTCGTTCTTTGGCAAGAGCGATCGCATCTTCCCGACTCTCGACCGCGCCAGCAATGTGAACCTTTAGGCCATCATCCGATTTCCAAACCGCGATCAGAGTGGAATCGACGCCTTCATCATCCGAGTCGCTGGAACGGATTTTGTCCCAGTGCTTGCGGATGAACTTCGCCACTGTCCGCCACGTTGTCGATTTGAGCGACTGTCGACTGGTGTTGGAAAGTGGCACGAGGTAAGTCGCATCTCTGGATTCCAAAATGTGCAGCGGTTTCCCCGGGCGGACTACGGCATCCCCTTCTCGTTGGAGCAACGCGATAATCACCTTCGCAAGCGTTCCCGTCTCAAGGAGAAAGTAGGCGCGACGCCCTTTTCTGCTGGCCTGTGACGCCGAGATGTTGAGTCTCTCCGCCGAACTCCTATTGCTGACGCTGCCGCTGCGATCAAAAGCCAAATCCAGAGCATCCTCATCGAAGTCGACAATTTCCAAGAATTCCCGACGGAGTCGACGCCAGGATTCTTGGACCTCCTGAGTCTTCGCCCGTCGGTCCTGTTTATCGAACGGGTTGCGAAACTCGGCAACGAGCAACAGGAAAACGACCGAGTCGATTGGGAAAAAACGGAGTCTTGAGTTTTTCATGGTTCTTATCCATTCATTTGATCATTGCGGTTGTTCGCGGTGAGATGAAAGAGTTGTGTGAATTGAAAATGGGCGGGGGCATTTTGAATCGAACGTCCCCGCCCGGATTGCATGGATTACTCGAACTGAGAGGTCAGGCCACCATCGAAGCCTTCGTCAA
>JAGQQQ010000363.1 GCA_020426125.1 Planctomycetaceae bacterium | reverse complement strand
TGAAATGTCGAAGATGTGGCCCCCTTTGCGTTTGAACCAGGTGGCCATGCCTCCGAGCTGATAGTGGTGTTCGAGCAGCAACACCGAGTATCCCGCCTTGGCGAGAACATTCGCTCCCGTCAGCCCGGCAAGCCCTGAGCCGATCACAATGACGTCATACTCATCTTTGACACCCTTCAAAAAATCCTTTGCCATGGTCAGTTTGCCGCCTTCAATACCAGATTGCCGTGTGCTCGAGAACAAAAGGAAAACCGTGTCCGTCCATTCCGCAAGAAAGCATTCATTCTCCGAGAACTTCAGGGAGGGTTCGCCGTTGATCGGTTGCCGAAGGACTCGCGGAAACCCCGCATCATTGACAAATTCGCAGCCAACATCCAGTTTCCGACCGTCCCGGGGGGGCGGAAAATTTGGAAATGCGGCTGATCCTTCGTCTCAAGGAGTTGGAAAGTGACCCGCGTCGATCTTCGCACCATTCTGGTGAATTCCGATCAAGGTTCAGACGTTCAATTCTCAGCCAAGATTCTTCAGCTCGTCTTACAGTCGAAGAACCGCAATCAAAATCTTGTCTGCACTTGCGAGTCCACGTCATTCGCTATGCGACGCCATCCTCAATCGTCAAGCGTCTGGACTTGGCTGCATGGGATTCCTTGCCACGCAAACGACCTGATCGCTCTCGTTGCTCAAACCAGATTTCCTAGAGTTTCCAAGTGCAATCGGGATCGATTCCCGGGGGGATTTTTTCAGGAGATGAGCGGAAATTCCGAGAATTCCCTGTTTTTTACAATTTTTTTTCTGGTCTCGGGAAAGTCGTAAGTCAGGCTTGAACGGCGTTCCGATGAAATCTCTGCGAAAGAACGGGTTCCACACGCGCCAGTGACATCGAGCGTTTCTCCCCACATTCTGGATTCGGTTTGTCGCCATGGAGTTCGAGAAACGAGCTAAAGTTGTTGATCCCCAAACTGGTTTGGGAGCCAGTCCCATGTCACAGGACTTCTCCAAATTGCGGCCTCGCATCGCCGCTGAGTCTACGGAACCGACTTCACGTGTTGTCACAAGTTGCATTGACCAGAGCCATGGGAGTCCTCAGAATAGCGACTCGCCGTTTGTGGACGGACTCGCAACGGAATTCCGCGACATGTTACAAGAAACGCCGCATCGAGGACGCCATCGGATCCACATCCGTTTGGGATCGCCGTCTCGACCAAACGCGGGGCAGACTCCTGTTCCGTCTCTCGAGGAAGAGATTGCTCGGGAGCCTCTCTGGGATTTGGCTGACTCTCCTTCGCCATTCGTAGGGTCATCATGCGAAGGGGAGATGAACGCATTCGGTCTTCGCTATGTGATTTCCGGCAACGATAAAGGTTTTCTGTCCGTCGTTGCGAAGCACTTGGCAAAATATACTTGCCACTTTACTGGACCTGCTGGCCGATCCTACCAAACGGTTGCCGTCGCCTTCGAAGAAGCCTTGGTGAATGCCGCCGTCCACGGTAACCTCGAAGTTTCCTCTCAACTTCGCGAGTCGGACGGCAACATCTTCTGCGAAACGATCGAGACTCGCCGCGGTTTGGCGCCCTATTGCGAACGTCGAATTTTCATCGAAGCGATGGTGACAGCGCGACAGGTTCGGTTTTTGATCCGTGATCAAGGCCCCGGATTTAGCCCCTCACATTTACCCGATCCCTGTGACGAACAGAATGTTCTCAAACTCTCCGGGCGTGGAATTCTAATGATGAGGGCCTTCGTCGATCACCTCGTCTACAATGAGACAGGGAATTGCGTGGAAATGACATTTGATCGCGGAGCCGATGCCTGACGAACCAGAACAATTGTTCCATCACCAGAGAATGCTCGCTCCGAGTTCCAGCCAAGTGATCCAGTGATCGCGTCGACGCAGGTGAGCAAACTCGTGTGCGATGATGCCACGAAAACGTACGACATCCGTTGGGTTTGTTAACGTATCCGGCCACACCAGTTGAGCAAGTCCCTCGCTCCACAGAAACGGCGAAGCAACTCCGTTCGCCATCAGACAGGTTGGAGCGTTCAACCGCTGCAGCGCCGCCTCCTGGTCCGACGGCGTGAACTGGACCGACTGGGGGCGAAGGCGTTCGCGGACGCAAAGAGCATCAACCGCACCTTTCACAAAAACAGCCGCGACTACTTGACTTACGCCATCGATGCCCTCAATCAAATCTGCATGGGCCACGCCCCCGCTTCCGTTCGATGACACCTCCTGGCTCCGAAAATCATCCCCCCGGCATCCCCTTCAAAAAATGTCACGTCCCCCAGCCAAACGGGGACACAGCGCTTCGCAGATTCTGTCTCTTGTCTGATTCCAGGTGACATGTCGTGTCAGCGAAGTGACGCCGACTGAGAGGAGTTTGGAGAAGTGGTCAATGGCACTGTTCAGGCAGAAATGTCACTTCAATTGTCACCGTTGAGCCGTACCGAAGATGGCGATTTCACCAATCATGTCACGGTAATGTCACCGATGGGATTGGCGTTACCAGATGCTTAACAACAACAGAGGACGTCTCACGAATCAAAAGTGACATCTCTGAGAGGTGTCGCTGCCGTGGGCCGGTGAATGATTCCACATAAGTTTGTCGAGCGTTTGTCCACGGTTCAGAGCTGCGCCGGTCATCCCGACGATTTGGGACAAAAGACCGTTTGGCGAGTTCGATAGAGCGTCAGTTTTGCCGGTGGTGCCTCGAATGAGTCTAAAGACTGTTCGACCTCGACCAGCGCCAGACGGTGGCCGGTTCAGGGAAATCCGATCAGCGTTTTTCACGGTCCCCTGAAATCCCAACCCTCTAACACCCCTAAGACCTCGCGCAATGAAGGATCGCCGTGCCCCCGTTCCTTCTGCGGCCCTTTTGTCCCTCTGCCCCTCTGCGTTTGCCATTTCGATGACGTTTCCACCGACACACTCGACTGGCAAGTTTCAAGTTCCGTCCGGTCGGTTCCTGATCGCGTCACAGCCATAACTCGACACGATCTTTCAAACCGTCCGGCAACTTCTTTTCGATCGATCGGCGAATCTGGTTGTCGTGATACCGGGTGCTGAAGTGGCTTAGGATGAGGAGTTCATTCTGAAACTTCTCCGCTCGCGCCAGGAAATCATCCAGGTGCATGTGTCCGAACTTGTGAATCTTCTCTTTGCGGTGCTCGGGCCGAAAGAAGGTCAGTTCCGTGATCAGAATCTTCGCTTCAAAAGCCGCCTCGCAGACGTCCAGTCCGGCCGGAGCGGTATCACCGGTGTAGCAAACGATCGGGATTCGCACCTCCGCGCTGACCTCGGTCCCTGAGTACCGGAGATCGCGAATCTGTTCACCCGTCAGATTCTGGTACTCGGGTTTCAGCTTCTTCCGACGTTCCCAGACGACATAACCGAGTGAGGGGACCGTGTGCTTCGTGGGAAACGTCGTGACAACGTGTTCCCGGGAGAGTTCGTATTCCGCCCAAGGTTCAGCCGCGACCAGATCGACCAGCATCCGACCCCGGTCCAGTTTCTGCCAGGACCGCAGCATCTTCATCACCGATTCCGCGACTTTGTCGGGGACGTAGACCGTCGGCGGGTCCATCTTCATCATGCGCCTGCGGGCGACATAAGCGGGAAGCGCCGCCATATGGTCAAGGTGGGCAT
>JAGQQQ010000362.1 GCA_020426125.1 Planctomycetaceae bacterium | reverse complement strand
CGGAAACGAACTGCACGCTGAACTTTTTGGGAAAAGCACTCTTCTTCAGCTCTTCGATCAGGCCCAACCGCTCAAGCGACCAGTAGGTTTCGGGAATCAGAGACTCGCCGACATGGAACCTTGGAATGGTGTGCCGTTCAAGCACTGCCACCCGGAAGCCTTGTTCCGCAATCAGAGCCGAAACCGTCGCTCCCGCCGGCCCTCCGCCGATGACGACAACGTCATACTGATCGTCCAAAGCCGGCTCCAAACCCGGATCAGGTGTGTATGTCGCTTGGATCATGGGTCTCAGCATTCCTTCATTCAGTCAACGGATTCCTTCTTCGCTTGACGGGCGAACCGTCCTCTGAAATTGTAGTCAATTGCGAATTTCGAGCCACTATTGGAGAACTTGAAGTGCCTTCAGTACGCGGGAACATCGGAGATTCGTGAATGGATTGGCGTCTTCGTCTCCAGGTTCTGGCTCTTCTGTGCCTGATGCGTAACATGAAAGCAGCCCCACCCGAGACGAGCGACATTGACTTCGCCACGGTTGACGGCTACGAGTCCGGCGGCAACCAGCCAGCCTTGGCGATGTGGTTTGAACTCCAGCGGCCAGACGGCATTCCGGTCTGGAAGAATCACCAGATTGACGACAACTCCGGCGTCGGCACCCAGTTTGAAGTCGCCGACATCGACCAGGACGGATTGCGAGACTCGCTCACATCCAATAAGAAGAGAGCATTCGTACTGGAACAGATCCGCGATTCGCCAAGCAGCCCCGCGCTCACGACCCATTCCCCACCAAGTCGATTTCGAATCCACTTATGCAGACCATCCTGCGACAACATTGCCACCGTTTGCCAGCAGGTGAAGTTCTTGACTTGCTGGGCGTGGACGTCAACAACGGTCTCGATCCGTCTGAGATCGAAATCCGACAAGAGCGTTTCGGCAGGAATGTGCTGACACAACAGAAGGCGACGAGTCCTTTCGTGCTCTTTCTGTTGCAGTTTCATCAACCACTCGTCTACATCCTGCTGGCGACGGTCGTCATCACGGCGTTTCTCCACGAGTGGGTCGATTCGAGTGTGATCCTTGGCGTCGTGCTGGTTAACGCGGCAATTGGATTTGTCCAGGAATCCAAAGCGCTGAAAGCAATCGAGGCCTTGAGCCGGGCCATGACCAGCGACGCGACAGTCTTGCGGGCGGGAGATAAACAACGTGTGCCCGCAGTAGAACTCATTCCAGGGGACGTTGTCTTTCTCCAATCCGGCGACAAGATTCCTGCGGATTTGCGTATCCTGAGGAGCCGCGATTTGCAGGTGGATGAATCGGCGTTGACGGGCGAATCGGTTCCCGTTGAAAAACAGGCCGAGTCTCTTGATCCCGACACCGTGTTGGCCGATCGGTCCAACATGGCGTATTCGTCAACACTGGTGACGTATGGAACCGGGATTGGTGTGGTAACTGCCACCGGGGATCACACGGAGATTGGCCGAATCAACGCTCTGATCGCGTCGACGGATGTTCTGGCCACACCGTTGACGCGACGCATTGAACAGTTCAGTCGCGTCCTGCTGATCGTCATTCTGGCACTCGCGGGGCTCACGTTTCTGATTGGCAGACTCCGCGGGGAACCATGGCTCGATATGCTCATGGCCGCAGTTTCGCTGGCCGTTGGGGCGATCCCCGAAGGCTTGCCCGCCGCGATGACCATCACTCTGGCGATTGGCGTGGGCAAGATGGCGAATCGAAACGCCATCATTCGGAAGTTGCCCGCCGTGGAAACACTGGGCAGTACGACGATCATCTGCTCCGACAAGACGGGAACCCTGACACAAAACGAAATGACCGTGCAGCAGATCTGGGCTGGCGGACAGATGTTCCATGTCTCCGGGATTGGCTATGCCCCGGAGGGGACGTTTCAGACAACCGATGGTGCGATGGCGGACCCGTCCAGCAATGCCGCGATCTGGGAATCCCTGCGGGCGGGACTGCTTTGTAATGATTCGCGGCTGGTCCACCGGAATAACAGTTGGCATATTGAAGGAGACCCCACGGAAGGAGCACTGCTGACAGTCGCGAGGAAAGCGGGGCTGGAACTGCGCGAGGTGATCCGTGAGTTTCCTCGCGTAGACGCGATTCCGTTCGAATCACAGCACCAGTACATGGTGACATTACACACCCAGAGACCGGGAAATCCCGCTGTTCTCTACTTGAAGGGGGCCGTTGAGGGGGTGCTGGCACGCTGTTCTCACGTGTTGACTCGATCGGGAGAACTTCAGCCACTGGACCGGGAGGAGATCTATCGGCAGGTCGACGCGCTCGCCGGTCAGGGCTTGAGGGTGCTGGCCTTTTGCCGAGGCGAGACTTCGCCCGAGAAGAATTCTGTCGGCCATGCGGACGTGGCTGAAGGGCTGACGTTTCTGGGGCTTCAAGGGATGATTGACCCACCTCGATCGGAAGCGATCGCGGCTGTGCGGGCATGTCAAAGAGCTGGCATCCAAGTCAAAATGATCACCGGCGATCACGCGGGAACGGCCGGGGCGATTGCCCGGGAGATCGGCCTGGACGGGCTCGGCGAAAGCATTGACAAACCTTTGGTTCTGACCGGCAAGCAGCTCGCCAGCATGTCAGACGGAGAACTCCAGGAAGCCGCAACCCGGTCGGCCGTGTTCGCCCGGGTTGCGCCCGAACAGAAACTTCGTCTTGTCGAAGCGCTTCAGGCCACGGGGAATGTGGTCGCCATGACCGGGGATGGAGTTAATGACGCCCCGGCATTGAGACGAGCGGACATTGGCGTCGCCATGGGAATTACGGGAACGGATGTCGCCAAGGAAGCGGCCGACATGGTCCTGACCGATGACAATTTTTCGTCGATCGAAGCGGCCGTTGAAGAGGGGCGCGGAGTCTATGACAATCTTGTGAAGTTCATTACCTGGACGCTTCCGACCAACCTGGGCGAGGGTCTAGTGATTCTGGCGGCGATCTTCGCGGGACAAACGTTGCCCATTACCCCCGTTCAGATACTTTGGATCAACATGACCACGGCGGTTCTCCTGGGCCTCATGCTGGCTTTTGAACCGAAAGAGCCGGGGATCATGACTCGTCCCCCGCGAGCAATGGAGACCCCGATCTTGACCCGACCCTTGATCCTCAGAATTATTTTGGTCGGCATTCTGTTACTGATCGGCTCCTTTGGAATATTCGAATGGGAGATCATGCAGGGCGAAAGTGAGGCCAAGGCCCGCACGGCCGCTGTCAATGTCTTCGTTTTCGGCGAGCTGTTCTATTTATTCAACTGCCGGTCGCTTCAATTCTCGATGCTCCGATTGGGGTTATTCTCCAACCCCTGGGTTCTTTTGGGGGCTGCCTTACAGGCGGGGTTGCAAATCCTGTTCACATACGCCCCGTTTATGAATCGGGCATTTGGCAGCGAACCCATCGGCCCCACGGAATGGGCATTGGTGTTCGCAACGGGGCTGGTGATCTACATCATGATCGGGATCGAGAAGGGGCTCCGGCGATGGTTCTCTACTCCGCGTCAGACCGGTGTTCCTGAGGACAATCCTCAGGAGGTCGTCGCAAGAAACATCCATTGAAACTAGAGGGAAAATCACGACACGTCGCGACGTCTACAGAACAAGGTGCGCTCTGAAAAAGTGATGAATGCGTTCGGCGGGGTGGGAGTCGCGGTACAAAGACTTCCGTGGCCAAGGTGAAATTGCGCTGAACATGTTCTGCTTCGCCCTGATAATGCGGGGACATGCCGCCTCAGGGGGTGTCATCCTGAACAGACTCGTCGTCCTCGGGCCCGCTTTGCTCCTGGTGCAACGCTTCGCCGTGTTGCTTGAGTTGATCCGCCACGGCTTTTTGCTGTGCCTGGTTGTCCTGCTGCTGCCTCGCTGCGTCGTAACAGCCAGTACAGGACCATATCAGCAGGGGTATGATCACGGATCTCTTTCTCATAGTTGCGTTTTCCTTCTTGTGTTTTTGGAATCACTCGATGTCAAACACCGGGGACGCTCCGAAAGGAGTGTCGTTTCAGACGCGAGTTTCTCGCACCCGGTCTTTGAACTTTTGGGAGGAAAAGGTCCTCGAATCCAGAGAACGACGACAGTGATGTCGATGCTCCGTGATTATGGCCGTTGAGAGAAGATGATCGGGGGCGCGCCATGACCAAGGTGGAAGCCAAGAGGTGGAAGAGCGACACGTGAAGCAAGGGGCCGACATGGAGGAGACATCGAACTCCAAGTTTCTTGATCGAATGGTGGACTATCTTTCGTCCAGGTCGTTCTCTCTGACAGACTCCAGCTTCGCGGCCATTTTTTTCTGGAACTCTTGCACCAGGGCGGCGTATTCCGGTTTCTCGGCGAGGTTGGTGTATTGCTGCGGGTCGGTGTCCATATCGAATAGTTCGATTCCCCCGGAGGCGTCTTCCTTGTACTGGATGTAAGCATACCGGTCTTCGCGAAGTAGAAAGCCCTGCCGGCTCGGTGCCACGCTGAAGGCGGCTTCCCGGACCGTCACCGAGGGATCATCCAGCATCGCGGAGATGTCTTTTCCTTGAACATGTGCCGGGGTGTCGAGGCCGCATAATGAGGCGATGGTGGGATAGAGATCGAGAAGTTCGACCAGCGAGTGACAGACGGCGGGGGGCTTGCCGGGGACGCTGATGATCAGTGGGACACCAGCGGACTCGTCGCGAAGGCTGACCTTGGCCCAGAAGTCATGTTCCCCGAGGTGGTAGCCATGGTCGCTGGTGAAAATGATGATTGTCGTCTCGGTGAGTCCCGCGGCATCGAGGGCGTCGAGAACCTTGCCGACCTGGGCATCCATGAAGGCGACGGACGCATAGTAGCCCCCCTTCGCCTTCTTCTGGCGGCGGATGTCCATTTTCATGTTCAGGCTGGTCT
>JAGQQQ010000361.1 GCA_020426125.1 Planctomycetaceae bacterium | reverse complement strand
TTGATGACATCGAGATTGTGCTCGATCACGACGACCGTATTCCCCTGCTCCACCAGACTGTTGAGGACCTTGAGCAGTTTGGCGATGTCATCGAAGTGCAGCCCGGTTGTCGGTTCGTCGAGGAGATAAATCGTCCGTCCGGAGTTGGGTTTCGCCAATTCAGAAGCGAGTTTCACACGTTGGGCTTCCCCGCCACTCAGTGTCGTCGCTGACTGTCCAAGAGTCAGATAGTCCAAGCCGATGGCCGCCAGCGTCGCCAGTGGAGCACGGATCTTGGGAATGTTCTCAAACACCTCCAGGGCCTGTCTGATGGACATCTCCAGGACATCGGCGATGGAAGCCCCCTTGTACGTGACAGCGAGCGTCTCTTGGTTGTAGCGCTTGCCGTGGCACGTGTCGCACTCGACCCAGACATCTGGGAGGAAGTGCATCTCGATCTTCTTTTGCCCCATCCCCTCACAGTCTTCGCACCGTCCCCCTGACCGATTAAAGCTAAATCGGCCCGGCTTAAAGCCGCGAATCTTGGACTCCGGCAATCGGCTAAACAGATCCCGAATCGGATCAAAGACCCCCGTGTAAGTCGCGGGGTTCGATGCCGGTGTCGCCCCCAACGGAGCCTGATCAACGCTAATCACCCGGCTGATCTGCTCCACCCCCGAGATCGCATCAAACGGCCCCGGGGCTGGGCCTTGAAGCCGCAGATGACGAGCCACCGCCCGCGCCAGCGTCTCCTGAATTAGTGAGCTTTTTCCCGACCCTGACAACCCGGTCACGCAAACGAATGTCCCGAGCGGAATTCGTAGCGTCACATCTCGTAAGTTGTGTTGACGGCACCCCGCGATCTCCAGCCACGCTCCGCCGGGGGGATCATTGACCATCGAGACCAGACTCTCGCGGTCGGTGATTGGTTCAGACTTGCCATCGGTTCGGGACAACCGCCGATCTTTCGGGACGGGAATCCCCATCGCCCCGCCCAGGTACGCTCCCGTGAGCGAGGCTTTCGTCTGCCGGGCGATCTGTTTGGGGGTCCCTTCCGAAACGACCGTGCCTCCGAACCGCCCAGAACCAGGTCCGAAGTCATAGAGCCGGTCCGCCGCCTCCAGAACTTCCCGATCATGCTCCACGAGAACGACGGTATTCCCCAAATCGCGAAGTTTTTCCAGGGCATCGATCAAACGGCCATTGTCCCGGGGATGCAGGCCGATCGTCGGCTCATCGAGAACATACAGCACACCGGTCAAAGCTCGGCCAATTTGCCCCGCGAGGCGGATCCGCTGCGACTCTCCGCCCGAGAGTGTCGGCATCGTTCGATCGAGCGTCAGATAGTGCAGCCCGACATCGATCAGGAATCGCAATCGATGGATCGCCTCATTCAACAGATCCCCAGCGATCTGCTGCTGTTGCTTGTCGAGCTTGAGTCCTTCGAGATAGTCCAGCAACGATTCCAAAGGCAGCCGCGAAATCTCCGGAAGCGTCTTGTCCTCAAGTCGCACCGCCGCCGCGTCGTCGCGAACGCGGTCCCCCTGGCAGACCGAGCAGGGCCGCTCGCCAACCATGTCCTGCAACTGCATCCGGTACGAGTACGAAATCCGCGTCGCCTCTTCGATGGCCGGGTAGACCCCCTTGTACTGAACCCGAACCGGCTGCGAACTCCCCGGGAGTACGGCATCAAACGCCTTCTCACCCGTCCCTTGGAGAATCAATCGCTGATGCCGTGGATTGAGCTTGTACCACGGCTCGTCCAACGGAATTCCAAACGTCTCTCCCAATCCCTCCAACAACGCCAGAAACCCCGGCGACTCCTGCGGTCGGGGCAACGCCGAAACCGCCCCCTCGCGAAGCGACAGATTCGGATTCGCGACGACGGCACTCTGATCGGTCCCGACTTCCGTCCCCAATCCCTCGCACGCTGGGCACCATCCCAGCGGACTGTTGAAGGAAAAGTTTTGCGGCGACAGGTCTTCAAAACTTCGAGGCATGGGATCCTTGCGCGAAAAAATGATTTACGGCTCGCAACACGCTTCAAGCGTGTCCTGAAGGTGAGTATCAGGGTCACACTTCCGACCGACGCCTAACTTTAGGCGATCCCCCTGAAATCTTCAGCCAATCTTCAACCGCTTCCGAAGACGGGAGTTCGCTGAACTTTCGACAAACCGATCGAGTCACCCGGAACAGGATATCAGAGAAAGCATCAACGACCATTGGTTCGAAGAAGATCCTCTGGACAGCACACGGGAAAATGATGGGATCCCACGGCTCTCGCGTCCCCTGAGTTTCAGTTGACTTCACATTCGAAAGAATGAGGCGTTACCATCTCGCTGGACACTTTGTTTGGAAAAGGATGCCTCATGATTTTCCATATTCTCTTTGCTGTTTCAGTGGTTCTGGCGGTCTCCTCACTCGGAATCGCCGAGGACGACTTTTCACCGCAATCCGTTCAGAATTGGGCACAGTGGCGGGGGCCTCATTTCAATGGCACCTCACCCGAGGGAACTCCTCCCATCACTTGGAGCGAGACAGAGAATATCCGTTGGCAACGGGATATCCCCGGTCGTGGCAGCGGATCTCCAATCATTTGGGGAAATCAATTGTTCTTGGTGACGGCGGTCGCGACCGACAAGCAGGCCGAAAATCTCCCTGAGAAGCCTGCCAAGGAACAGGCAGGTGGACGGCGGCTCGCGCTCGACGCCCCCACGGTTTACTACCAGTTCATAGTGATGTGTCTCGATCGCATGACTGGTGAGACGATCTGGGAGCATGTGGCCAGGGAAGCGGTCCCCCATGAAGGGGGGCACCCCACGAATACGTTTGCTTCGGGCTCCCCCGTCACCGATGGCAAGCGTCTGTATGTCTCTTTTGGGACATACGGCGTCTATTGCTACGATCTAAATGGGGAATTGAAATGGTCTCGTGATTTGGGAAAAATGGAAACACGGAACGATTTCGGGGAGGCGAACACGCCTGCACTTTACGGAAACACGTTGGTGATTCCCTGGGACCACGAGCAACAGTCATTCATCGTGGCGCTCGATGCGAAGACAGGAGAGACGAACTGGAAAGTGGATCGGGACGAACCGACCACATGGGCGACTCCCTTGATTACGACGGCCGATGGCGTCACGCAGGTTGTCACAAATGGGACCAACCGCGTACGCAGTTACAACATCCAAAATGGTGAACTGCTCTGGGAATGTGGGGGGCAAGCGACGAATCCGATTGCTTGCCCTGTGCGGTATGAGAACTTGGCGATTGCCATGACGGGCTACCGCGGGTACGCGATTTACGCTGTGCCTCTTTCGGCTCGGGGAGACGTCACCGATAGCGACCGCATTGCCTGGAAACGGACCGACACCGGCCCGTATATCTCTTCTCCTATGTTGTCTAACGGAACGCTTTACGTCACAAAAGGCCGCGACGCGATTGTCTCCGGCTTGAATCCTCATTCCGGCGAAACAATCATTGAACAGACTCGTATTCCAGGTTTGGGGACGTTGTATGCCTCCCCCGTCTCCGCCGCCGGGCGACTCTACTACACCGACCGGGAGGGAACGACCGTCGTTCTGGAAGACGGACCGGAACTCAAAGTTCTAGCGACAAATCATCTGAAGGAAGTGATCGACGCTTCCCCCGCAATCATCGGCCGTCAGATGTACCTTCGTGGCGAGCACCGGGTTTTTTGCGTCGAAGACCTCTCGTCGGAGTGAGCACGGAATCAAACGGAGCGAAAAGACTTCCCAACCTCTGTTGACTTGGGAGTGACTTGGAACTCATTGTCGCGTTATCGGATATTCCAGATTCCTTGCCGTGGGATCATGTTCTTTTAGCGTTCGGCGGAAGAAAGCCGACCGGTAGGA
>JAGQQQ010000360.1 GCA_020426125.1 Planctomycetaceae bacterium | reverse complement strand
GCCATCATCTGGGAAGGGGAACCGGGTGATACGCGGACACTAACCTATCAGGAACTTCATCGCGAAGTCTGCAAGTTCGCCAATGTTTTGAAACAGTTGGGGGCGAAGGCGGGCGACCGGATCACGCTCTATATGCCCATGGTTCCCGAGCTGGCAATCGCCATGCTGGCGTGTGCCCGAATCGGAGCGACGCATTCGATCATCTTTGGTGGGTTCAGCGCCGATGCGATCGCCGACCGCAACAACGACGCGGAGTCAAAACTGGTGATCACGGCCGACGGCGGCTGGCGCCGCGGGAAAGAGATCCCGCTCAAAGCGAACGTCGACGCAGCGATGGAGAAATCGCCATCTGTCGAAAAGGTCGTTGTCCTCCGCCGCACCGGGGGCGATGTCGAAATGGTGCCGGACCGCGATTACTGGTGGCACGAACTCATGGAACAGGCCGACGCCGACTGCGAAGCCGAACAACTCGACTCGGAACATCCGTTGTTCATCCTGTACACATCTGGATCGACGGGCAAACCCAAAGGAGTTCTCCACACCACCGCCGGGTATTGCCTTGGGACGAAAATGACCACCAAGTGGGTCTTCGATTTGAAAGACGAAGACACCTACTGGTGCACGGCCGACATCGGCTGGATTACGGGTCATAGTTACATCGTCTATGGCCCTCTGCAAAACGGGGCAACGACGCTGATGTACGAAGGGGCTCCCAACTGGCCGGACGAAGGCCGCTTTTGGGAAGTCGTCGAGAAGTACCGCGTCAATATCTTCTACACGGCCCCGACCGCGATTCGCGCATTTGTGAAGTGGGGAGACCAATGGCCGCAGAAATACGACCTCTCCTCACTGCGTCTCTTGGGAACGGTCGGCGAGCCGATCAACCCCGAAGCCTGGATCTGGTATCACAAAACCATCGGCGGGGAGCGATGTCCGATCGTCGATACGTGGTGGCAAACCGAAACGGGGGGGATCATGATCAGTCCACTCCCAGGAGTGACCGCCACGAAGCCGGGGTCGTGCACGAAACCGTTACCAGGGGTCGTGCCAGCCATTGTCAGTGAAGATGGCCAGCCGCTCGAAGCGAATCAGGGAGGGCTGCTTGTCATGACACAGCCCTGGCCCCACATGCTCCGGACGCTCTACGGAGACCACGACCGCTTCATCGAGACCTATTTCGGCAAGTTCGATGGCAAATATTACTTCGCTGGCGACGGAGCCCGTCGCGATCCAGATGGCTATTACTGGGTCATGGGCCGCGTCGACGATGTTATCAACGTGTCCGGCCATCGTCTCAGTACGATGGAAGTCGAGTCAGCTTTGGTGTCCCATCCGCTGGTGGCCGAGGCGGCTGTGGTCGGATTCCCGCACGAACTCAAAGGGGAAGGGATTTGCTGCTTCGTCATTCCCAAGGGAGAAACTCCCGCTGACGAGCAAAAGAAGGAACTGATCCAACACGTCCGCCAACAGATAGGCGCCCTCGCGACACCCGATCAAGTGCGGTTTACAAACGCCCTCCCCAAAACTCGATCCGGGAAGATCATGCGTCGGCTCCTGAGAGATATCGCCGCCGGAAAGGAAGGCAACCAGGACACAACCACCCTGGAGGATTACACGGTCCTGGCAAAGCTCCGGGAAGAAGAGTAAACCTGTTTTTGTGTATCCCGGCTCTCGAAGCGAGATGTCGCCTGTGACTCCATAGAGTTCTGTCCCTGAAGTATTTTGATACCTGAGCTTTGGGAATTTTACGCGGGACTGCCGACCAGTGAGCCTCCGGCGATTCACCGGGGGCACTGTTCGTGCTGGTGAGGACGATTCGAGCTGACTGCGAGACGGCATCAGTCGGCGAACGACGGAAGAGAATTTGAGCATGGCCTGGATCGAGATATTGCATCGCCACTTATTGATGCGATGAGGGTTCTCCAGCCTTCGTCTCTCACGTCAGACTGACGGGGGATTCATTGCCGAATCGTCAGTTCGGCATCTTTTGCCGCTTGGGTCGGGAAAGTTTGGAAATCGACTGGAGCGGAATGATTCCCGTTGACCAGTCTGTTCGGTTCTGCGAGAGTCCGGCCCCCCAACGGGGCTTGTCCCGCCCCGGAAACCCCTCAAAAACACATCACCGATTGTTGGCCCGGCGTCAGACCACATTGTTCTTGGGACGAAGACACGCCGGCCGAACGGAACCGCAAAGGAGTGCAGTGACCGTGAAGAAACACAGCCTGTTGACTGTCGCCGCGTTGGCTTTGGGACTGTTCGTGGCGACCGCGACCGTCTCGGCTCAGGCCCCCGCCAATGCTGCCGCCAAGCCTGCCAAGCCCCATCAGGTCGGGCTGATTGACATGGCACACATTTTCAAAAACTACGAACGATTCAAAGATCAGACCGAATCGCTCCAGAAGGCCGCTCAAGATGCGGAAACCAAAGCTCAGGATATGATCAAGCAAGGTCAGACCTTGCAGGCCCAGATCCAACAATTCGAGCCGGGAACTCCTGATTACAACAAAGTTGAAGAACAGATGATCGCCTTGCAGACCCGTCTGCAGACGTTCCGTCAAGTTGAACAACGGGAAATCGTCCGCAAGCAGGCCGAACTCTACAAGAAAATTTATATGGAAGTCCAAGGTGCTGTGAAGCTGTACGCGGACTACCACAACTACACACTCGTCATGCGGTTCAGCCGCACCGAACTCGCGGAATCGAACAATCCTCAGGAAATCATCCAGAACATGAACCGTCAGGTTGTGTTCTACCAGACTCGGGACGACATCACCGACCCGATTCTCGGTTACCTTAATCAGCAATATCAGAAGAGTGCTTCCGCTCAGTAATTCGAGCTTCCGAAGGAATTCATTCCCCCCTGAAAACGGAGCGTCCTGCAAGTCGGGATGCTCCGTTTTCTTTTTTGGTTCCACATTCCAGACCAAAGGGAGAGAATGAGCGATTCCAATACTCGTCGTCATCGAACCGTCCCGGACTTCGCCGTTTCGCTATCCCCTGTTATCGTGGTGGAATTCCCTCAAATTCCAAGAGTTCCCCCCCATGGAAGAATCGCAACCTGAACATTGGAGTCACTTTGTCGATGCGGCCATCGACCTGGCGTTCGTCAGCATGTGTGAGGTTCGGCGCCACTTGCACCGGTTTCCTGAACCGAGCCACGAGGAGGTCGCCACGACGGTATTCCTCGTGGACCGGCTGAAGGACGCCGGATTTGCTCCCCACCCGTTACCCAGCGGCCGCGGTGTTCTGGTGGATGGTGGCCAAGACTCTGGCCCACGAATCGGATTTCGGGCCGATATTGACGCCCTCCGGATTCAGGACGCGAAGAACACGCCGTATTCCAGCCGAGTCGACGGCATCATGCATGCCTGTGGGCATGACGGCCACACGGCTTGTGTGTTCGGAGCTATCCAAGCCCTAGCGGCGCTGGACAAAGCCAAGCAACTTCCCTGGCCGGTCCGTTGGCGAGCCTTATTTCAACCTGCCGAAGAGACCAATCGCGGCGCTTTAGAGATGGTTGAAAACGGTGCTCTCGAAGATGTCCAGGCTCTGCTGAGTCTGCATATGGACCCTTCCCGGGAAGTCGGTTCGATTGGCGTTCGCGTCGGAGCCTTTACCGCGGACTGCAATGAGCTGGAAATCGAAGTGCGTGGCCGAGGCGCCCACGCAGCCCGCCCGCACGAGTCCCGCGATCCAATCGCCGCCGCCGCACAAATGATCTCCGCCATCTATCTGTTTGTCCCACGCAGCACGGATTCCCACGAACCGGTCGTGGTCTCCTTTGGCCAAATTCAGGGAGGACACAATGCAAACGTCATCCCGGACCGGGTTCTCGTGAGAGGCACCCTAAGAACACTTCATGAGAAAGTCAGCAAGGACACGATCGCCCATATCGAGCGGCTCGCTCGCGGGATCGCCGAAGCCTCGGGAACGTCCATCCATGTCCGGAGTGTCTCGGGACCTCCCTCGGTCCAGAACGATCGGCAACTGACCGATTTGATTCAGCGGGTCGCGGTCGACCTCCTGGGAGCCGACCGGGTACGGAGTATCCCCAAGCCAAGCATGGGTGGCGAAGACTTCGCAAACTATCTCAAGTATGTCCCCGGCTCAATGTTCCGTTTGGGATGCGCGGTTGATGTGTCGAAGGCGGCTCCATTGCATTCGCCGGAATTCGACCTGGATGAAGAGTCCCTTCGGATCGGCGCCAAAATTCTTGCCCGGGGGGCCATTGAATGGTCTAATCCGGGACGAAAAGAAACCTGACCGTGCCACCAGGCGACTGGCCAATTTCGATCCCCGAACCCTCGGTTCCGTGATGCAAAGAATGGATTTCAATCGGAGCGACTCTCCCACACTGGGCGTCGAAATTGAACTCGCACTCGTCGACAACGACACCGCAGCGCTCAATTCCGCCTGCCCAGCTTTGTTGGCAGCCCTGGGAGAATTGCCTCGCGGGGCGGTTAAGCCGGAACTGATGCAGTGTTACATCGAACTCAACACCGGAGTCTGCCAGACGGTGGGAGAAGCAGCGAGTGAACTTCGCGGGAACTTGAAGACCCTTCAGGCGGCGGCGGATGCTCAAAATGTCAGCCTGCTCTGGTCGGCGACGCACCCCTTCTCTTCCTGGCATGACCAACAGGTGACCGAGAACGAACGATACCATGGTCTCGTCAATCTTCTCCAGGATACGGCCCGGCAACTGATCACCTTTGGACTGCATGTCCATGTCGGCGTTGATTCGGGTGATAAGGCCGTGATGATCTGCGACCGAATGCTTCGGCATCTCCCCACGCTGCTGGCCGCCAGTTGCA
>JAGQQQ010000359.1 GCA_020426125.1 Planctomycetaceae bacterium | reverse complement strand
CCGATTTCACATCCGGCATCGGCATGACCCGCTGCTCGGTGAATTCCTGAATTTCCCGCCACGGCAGTTCTGGATCAATGACGCGATGTTCGAGCCATTTGGTCAATTCGGCCATCTCCGCGCCCTGGCAATTTGGCGTCAGGCCGAATTGTTGAGAGGACGCCAGGAGAAAAATCCCGACCAGAAGAACAGGGAAATCAGCGAGAACACCTCGGTGCGACGGAGTGATTTTCGCGTTCTGCGAACAATGGCAATCGGATCGGGGCTGGCACATCGCTTGGGCTTTCCGAAAGGACAGGAACGAACACTCTCCAGACTTTAAGCCACAAGCCGTCGCATGAAAATGGTGTAGCGAGTTGGGATGTCGCTCGATCCCCCTGTTCCGTTTGCTCGGGGAGACATGTTGTCGGGAACTCCGCCTTCCCGACGATCCGATGCCAGCGGGTTGGCAGAATCGACGGCGAACCCGGCGTCCGTTGAGTGGTCGGGAATATCAGACGAAATCCGTTGGGGCGTCGGTGGGTGTGCCCATTCGACGGCGAATGAGATGGATCGTCTTTTGAACTCGCCATTTGAGTTTTTTGGCGAGCCGGCGACTGAAGAGGTTTCCAGCGTGGGCCTTGTCGGCTATTTTTGCGTTGCATTCGTTACTTGAAAGGATTGGCACTCATGTCGTTTGATGTTTACGGAGTCGGAAACGCCCTCACAGATATTCAGGCCCATGTTTCCGAGGAAACCTTGGACCATCTGGATTTCGCCAAAGGGGTGATGACCCTGGTTGAGGATGACACCCAGAAAAAAGTTCTGGCGCGGATTTCCGATCACGATACAACTCGCTGCGCGGGAGGTTCCGCAGCGAACACCATCGTTGGAATCGCCGGGTTTGGGGGAAAAGCGGCCTATGCGTGTAAAGTCGCGGAAGATGAAGTCGGACGGTTCTTTCTCAAAGATATGGGCGAATTAGGGGTCCACGTTGATGTGAAGCTCATACCCGGGCAGTCGGGAACCTGCGTCATTCTGATTACGGATGACGCCGAGCGGACCATGTTGACTAACCTGGGGGTGTCATCTTCCCTGGGACCGGAGGACATCGACGAGGAGGCCGTCAGGAATTCTCAATATATTTACGTCGAAGGCTATCTGTTCACGGGAGAACCCACCCGTTCGGCGGCGCTTCATGCCATTGACCTCGCGAAGAAGCACGGTGTCAAGGTGGCATTTACGGTCTCGGATCCGTTTCTCATTCAATACCACCGCGTCGAATTTCTGAAACTGATCGAGGGACCAGTTGATCTCCTGTTCTGCAACCTGGAAGAGTCAAGAGCACTCACAGGCAAACTCGACGCCGTGGACTGCGCCCGAGAGATCCATCGACACGCCGAGAATGTCGCGTTGACACTCGGGAAAGATGGGTCCATTCTGATGCACGAAAATGAGGTTATCCCCATTGAGGGAGCGAGAGCGAATGCGGTCGACACAACGGGGGCCGGCGACATGTATGCCGCTGGGATTCTCTATGGAATCACAAACGGTTTGACTTGGCACCAATCGGGGCACCTCGCCTCCCACGCGGCGGCCCGGATCGTGTCGCAACTCGGAGCGAGGTTGAAGACGCCTTTTTCCAAAGAGGAAGTCACAAGACTCATCAGCGAGTGCTGACGTTCAATGGGGGCGAGTCGATTTCGTCATGTCGGCCTACCTGGAAATACATTCTGTTGAGGAACTTCCATGTTGAAAGTGGTGGCCTTTGTGGCGGCAATATTGATTGCCGCAGGAATGCAAACGGGTTTCGCTGACGAGAAAGAAGAGGTTGCTGACGTCCTAGAGCAAATCCAAGGGGACTGGGAGCAACGTCTGGGAAAGATCCGTGTCGAGAAGCATGTCGATGGGAACACCGAGACCTCCATTGTCTTCAATGAGTTGGGAGAAGTCGTTCGAGAGCAGACCTCCGTCTTTAAGATTCAAAAGCTGGGTGACTTTTTTGTATTGAGTTGGAAGGACGCGCAGGTCACGGGAGGAGCAGCGAGAGGCCAACGGATTCCCAATGGAACGATTGTCTTTCGCCTCCGGGATGGCAAATGGCACTGCGCCGAGGGCTTCTCCTCGGATGAGTTTTTCAGTCCCTCCTTCGGGGTCTGGCATCGGCCGGAAGTGCGCGAGCCCTGAAAAGCAAAAACAGCCGCAACAAGAAAGCGTTGCGGCTGATGACATGCTGGGATTGATGTCCGTTTTCCTCGGTTAGTTGCCGAACCGGAAAATGATCGCTCCGTCACGAGTCTCAATGCCCGATTTCGAACGGACGTTCGGCTCCTCTTTTCGCTCGGAAATCTCGCTGAATCTGCGGTTCAACTCCGGCGGAGTGTTTTGTGTACTGTTGATTGCGCCCGGGCGACCGTTCAGAAAGGGGCCATTCAACCCAGGGGCCGGAATCTGAGGTGGCGGAGTGGGTTGCTGAGCGCCGGGTCGCGGGCTCGGGATTGGGATCCCTGGTTGTGGAGGATTGCCCTGGAAGATGGGGCCGTTAAACGGGACAACCGCAGGCGAAATCGGTCGGCCATCAAGGACTTGACACAGAGAATTCAGGTTGGCTTCCACCTGTGCCAGATGTCCCAGTGCCACGTCGACATGAACCTGGTAGGGATTGGAATCTCCATGGAATCGTGCTCCGGGATTGCTCCGAAATCCCACATGATGCCGACGGCCTCCCTGCGCGTAGTCCGACGTCACGATGCATTTGCGGATATCGCGAAGGCAACCGAGCGTGACGTCCGTATGGTGGTGGATTGTGCGTCGTGATTCTTCGCGAAGCACCAGTTTCTGAAGATCCCGCAAGTGCTCCAACAGCGTGTCGGAGTCTCGAAGCAAGTGGTTGTATTCGCGTGATTCGGTGAAGTCGTCGTGGATTTCCCAGCGAAACTCCCGGGCACTCACGTAAGCGGAAAATGCCAGATCATCGTATGTCCGGTATGCCTGGTGTTCGTGGTCGGCTTGGGCAACATTGACGGTCATGCCGGTTGCGATCAACATGAGAGTGGCGAGCAATGTTCTGGTCATGGAAATCTCCTGAGAAAGCTGACAACCCGAGTTGATCAGGATGCATGATGACTTCTGATGCGATAGGCGAGTTTCATGCCAAGAGTTGAACGACATGCCATTTTTGCCGATCTCTGGCATAAGAAGCTGGAGAAAACGCACAGAAAGGGAATGGGCGCATCATCTTTCACTGTCGTCAAGACGACCATCCTGTTGTCATTTTGACTTTCTCGCAACTTCTCTGTCATCAGCTATCGACAACATTGGCTCATCGGTCACCTCGAAACGATCGGCCTTCTCTTCCATCGACCAGGAAGACGTGCCGGGGCCGAAGATCTTCCCCAGCTTGGGAGGATTTCCTTCCTGTGTTTCTGGAAACGAGACACCAAAAACCTTATCACCACAGATGGATGGCTGGGCACGCTCGCATCAGCTTCGAACCAGAATATGTAGTGGAACGGACCAACGATGGCAGATTTTGATTTGGTGGTGATTGGAGCGGGGCCGGGAGGGTACGTCGCGGCGATTCGCGCCGCGCAGCTTGGGCAAAAGGTCGCCATCGTCGAAAAGGAATCACAGCTCGGGGGAACATGTCTCCGCGTCGGCTGTATTCCGAGCAAGGCGCTGCTGGAGGCGTCCCATTATTATGAACAGGCCGGCACTGAGTTTCAGACGATGGGGATCAACGTTTCGAAAGTTCAACTCAACCTGCCGGCCATGATGCAACACAAGTCGAAGGTCGTCACGACCCTCGCTGGCGGAATCGACGGCTTGATGAAGAAGAACAAAGTTGAACGGTTCTTGGGGCATGCTCGCTTTGTTGGCAATGGAAAAATCGCCGTGGCAGGCGCAAAGGGACCCCAGGAAATCGGCTACCAGCAAGCCCTGATCGCAACCGGGAGCGTCCCAGCGACGCTCCCGGGACTGGAACTCGACGGGGTAAACGTCGGTTCCAGCACCGAGGCACTTTCCTATGATGACGTCCCGAAAAATCTCGTCGTCATCGGAGCTGGATATATCGGACTGGAGATGGGAACCGTCTGGCGCCGGCTGGGAGCGCAGGTGACGGTGCTGGAGTATCTCGACCGGATCTTGCCGGGAATGGATTCTGAAATTGCGGGGGAAGCATTGAGAATCTTCAATAAGCAGGGACTGGAGTTTCGATTGGGAACAAAAGTCATCGGGACAAAAGTCAACAGGAAGACCATCGACGTGCAGATTGAAGGGGCCGACCCGGTTCGTTGTGACAAGGTCCTCGTCGCGGTGGGGAGAAAACCCAATACGCAGAATCTCGGGCTGGAACAGATTGGAGTCGAGACCGACAAACGGGGATTCATTGCTGTCAACGAGCACTACGAAACCCGATGCAAGGGAGTGTTCGCCATCGGAGACGTCATTGGTGGAGCGATGCTGGCCCACAAGGCCGAGGAAGAAGGAATCGCCTGCGTCGAACAACTTTACACGGGCTACGGGCACGTGAATTACAATGCCATCCCGGGCGTTGTTTATACGGAACCCGAAATTGGAACTGTCGGCAAGTCAGAGGACCAACTGAAGGAAGCTGGCATTCCCTACAAAAAGGGGCTGTTCCCTTTTGCGGCCAATGGGCGCGCCCGGGCGGGCGGTCACACCGACGGCAAGGTCAAAATCCTCGCACACGCCGAAACCGACCGCGTTCTCGGAGTTCACATCATCGGCGCTCACGCTGGCGACCTCATCGCGGAGGCAGTCGCCGCGATCGAATTCGGGGCCAGCAGTGAAGACATTGCCCGCTGTTGCCACGCGCATCCAACCCTCGCTGAGACGGTCAAAGAAGCGGCTCTCGCCGTCGATGGACGGGCCATTCACATGTGAGAGATCAGGCTCACGAGATGGAATGACAAGGCAAACATCCCCCCATGGAATGGTCACGAAATCAAGTCGTGAACGATGTTGCCATGCACATCCGTCAATCGAAAGTCGCGGCCTTGGAACCGATAGGTGAGATCCAGGTGGTTGATTCCCATCTGGTGAAGCAACGTCGCCTGGAGGTCGTGGACATGGACCTTATTCTCCGTGACGAAGTACCCCAACTCGTCGGTGGCTCCGAACGTGGTTCCGGCTT
Organism: Planctomycetaceae bacterium; assembly: GCA_020426125.1. GTDB lineage: Bacteria > Planctomycetota > Planctomycetia > Planctomycetales > Planctomycetaceae > HKST-UBA70. The sequence goes on along the minus strand of JAGQQQ010000359.1, from coordinate 6,017 downwards.
TGACCCCGCCGCCGGCCATGAAGATTGTGAAGCAATGGGGGTGGTGGTCGCGGCCAAGGAACTTGCTGCCGTTTCGCTCTTCGTTTAATGGAGTCCGGCCAAACTCTCCGCTCCAGACGACGAGTGTTGAGTCGAGGAGGCCCCGTTGTTTGAGATCCCGAATCAGCGCCCCGACGGCTTGGTCCATCGGCTTGCAGCGACCGGGAAGTGACTTCTCGATGTCGTTGCCGAGAGAGTTGCCATGGAAGTCCCAGCCCCAGTCGAACAGCTGGACATAGCGAACCCCTTGCTCCACCAGTCGTCGGGCCAGGAGGCAGTTGTTGTTGAAGCTGGAGTTGCCCGGTTCGGCTCCGTAGGTTTCGATGACATGCTTCGGCTCCCGGGAAATGTCCATCACTTCCGGGACGGACATCTGCATCCGATAGGCCAGTTCATACTGCGCAATTCGCGTTAATGTCTCCGGGCTGCCGAACTGTTCTGCTTGCAACTGGTTCAGATCACGGATGGCATCGATCGTCTTTCCCCGGAGGTCTCGGTCGATTCCGTCTGGGTTGCTGACGTAGAGGATGGGATCTCCTTTCGATCGGCACTGCACTCCCTGATAGACCGATGGCAGAAACCCGCTCCCCCAGTTGTTCTTCCCGGCGGAGGGGGAGGTTCCTCCTGAGATCATGACTACGAAAGCGGGCAGGTTCGCGTTTTCGGAGCCGAGACCATACGTCACCCAACTCCCCATCGACGGCCGTCCCTGGCGGGGAGATCCGGTGTGCAGCAGCAACTCCGCGGGAGCATGGTTGAACTGGTCCGTGTGCATCGACTTCACGAAACAGAGGTCATCGGCAATCTCTCCGATGTTCGGCAGAATTTCCGAGACCCAGGCGCCGCTTTCGCCACGCTGGGAGAACTTGTGTGGTGTTCCCAGCAGTTTGGGAGTTCCTTTGATAAAGGCGAAGCGTTCCCCTTTCGTCAATTCCGCCGGGCAGTCCTGGCCCGTCCGCTTGACGAGTTCCGGCTTGTAATCGAACAGGTCATGTTGTGGGGGGGACCCAGCCAGATGCAGATAGATGATGTTCTTCGCTTTTGGCAGCGACGGGGCCGCTATCGCTCTTGTCGCCTCAGCAGCGGTTGCTTGGGAAGACGTTCCCAAAAGCGACGCGAGTGCCGCACCACCCATGCCCAAACCGGACTGTTGGAGAAAGTGTCGCCGGGTCTTCATCAACAACGTTTGTTCGCGAATGTTCAAAGCCATACTCTCGCTGCAAGTCTTCAAATCCGATCGTGCCATCAATATTACTGTGACAACCCGTCCTCGCGGCAAGCCGGTTCTTTCACAAAACCGAGAGCGAGGCTTGGTGTCTGCCATCAGTCTATGTTAATCTGAGAAGGTCGCTCCCGCCACATTGCCCTCCCTCCTCGATCCTTCGGAAACTCAGCGATGGCTCGATCCATACGATATTTGCTGCCTGCCTTGTTGCTCTGCTCGGTCGTTTCCGCGGAGCCTCCCGCCGCAACATCCGCAGAGATTGAGCACTTCGAGAAAGAGATCCGCCCGCTGCTGGTGCGGCACTGTTACGAGTGCCATTCCGGTGAGGCGAAGACGGTTCATGGGGGCCTGCGTCTGGATACCGCCGAAGCCCTCGCATCCGGAGGGGACACGGGACCAGCCATCGATCTCAACACGCCCGAAGCCAGCCTACTACTGGATGTCCTTCACTACGAAGGGGACATTCAGATGCCCCCCGAGGGGAAACTTCCCCCAGACGTGATCGCCAAGTTTGAAGACTGGGTGAAACGTGGCGCCGCAATGCCCGCCTCCGGTGACATTCCCGAGCGAACAGGCGAGCAGATTGACTTTGAAAAGGGACGACAGTTCTGGTCGTTCCAACCGGCTCTGCGTCAACCGTTGCCGGAGGTGAAAAACTCAGAGTGGCCGGAGTCTCGCATCGATGGCTTTGTGCTGGCCGCCATGGAACAGGAAGGGTTCTCCCCATCTCCGCCGGCGGATCGCGCGACACTCATTCGTCGGCTGAGCTTTGACATCACGGGACTCCCACCGACTCGCGAAGAAGTGCAATCCTTTGCGACAGACCCGTCGCCGCAGGCCTATTCCCAACTCGTCGATCGCTTGTTGGAGTCGCCGCATTATGGCGAGAAATGGGGCCGGATGTGGCTCGATCTCGTGCGGTACACCGACCGCACCGCCAGTTGGCTGGATTCCACGGGGCAAGCCTATTTGTACCGGGATTGGGTGATTCGAGCGTTCAACGAGGACATGCCGTTTGACGAGTTTGTGCATCGTCAACTGGCGACCGACTTGATGGCCGAAACGGGCCCGGACGATCTCCCGGCGCTCGGACTTCTCAGCCTCAGCCCGACCTACTGGAAGGAACTGAAACTCCCCTGCGAGATCATCAAGACCATTGTGGCAGACGAATGGGAAGAACGTGTCGACGCCGTCTCCCGAACATTCCTGGGCCTGACCGTCGCCTGCGCCCGGTGCCATGATCATAAGTTTGATCCGATCAGTTCCACCGACTACTACGCCTTGGCCGGAGTGTTTGCGAGCTGCCGACTGGCCGAGCGGCCCATGGTCCCCGAAGAGGAGTACGCCCCGATTCGAGCGGCCAAAGAGAAAGTGGCAAAACTCGAAGAGGAGATCGCGAAACTCAAGAAGCAGAAGCCACCCCCGAAGGAAGAGATTGACAAGCTTAACGCTGAGGTCGCAGCGATTAAGTCTTCGACACCGGGCTATGAGGATCCCCTCGCGAATGCGCTCGCGGAGGAATCGATGTATGTCGTTCGTGCGGGAGAGACGGCGCAAGACGGCACTCGCCTCGATTACCGACCAGAGCCACGCGATTTGCCACTGTTTATTCGTGGGAATCCGAACCGTCCCGGACCGATTGTCCCGCGTCGATTTTTGACCGTGCTGTCTTCAGCGGCAGATGAGTCGGGGTTGCCGACACGATTTACTCAGGGAAGCGGGCGGCTCGAATTGGCGAAAGCCATGACCGGTGACGCGGCGCCTTTAGTGGCTCGCGTCATCGTGAACCGCATCTGGCTGGCTCATTTTGGAAAGGGGCTCGTTGGCACTCCCAGCAACTTCGGCCAGCAGGGAGACCGGCCGACACATCCGGAACTGCTCGATGATCTCGTGGTGAGATTCATTGCCAATGGGTGGTCGATCAAACAGTTGCACCGCGAGATCCTCAACTCCGCGACCTGGAAGCAGTCCTCATCGTACGACGAGGAAAAGGTCACTCGCGACCCCGAAAACAAATGGCTCTCCCGGATGAATCGACGGCGGCTCGAATTCGAGTCTTGGCGGGACGCAATGCTCGCGGCGTCGGGAAAGTTTGACCTGTCGATGGGCGGTCCCTCGGAAGACCTCGATCAGTCGTCAAACATTCGCCGCACCATCTACGCGACGATCCACCGTCGGGAGATGTCGACCACGCTGTCGATTCACGACTTCCCCGATCCGGCTCAGCACAGCCCAGCAAGAACACCAACGACGACCGCCCTTCAAGGACTGTTCGCCTTGAATGGTCCGTTGCTGATGAGCCAGGCCGAGACATTGTCCGCGAAACTCCAGCAAGACCATGCGGCTGACCTGGATGCCGGCCTTGCGGATGCCTACTGGCGACTCTACTCGCGAGCACCCACCGAGAATGAGATGCAACTGGGAAAAGCCTTCTTTGGAGATACACCAACTGAGCAGCGTCAGGAGAAATGGACGCAATACCTGCACGTGTTGCTAGCATCGAATGAGTTGTTGTTCGTGGATTAAGCCATCGCGAACCATTCGGTGAAACAAATCCATGATGTGGACAACGAGAGACTTTGGGGAAATGATGAATTGGGAATCCATGCCACTCGGACGCCGACAGCTGTTGCAACAGTTTGGGGGCGGACTCGGAGGACTCGCGGCGGCGACGGTATTATCCTCATCAACCGCGGAAGCGAAAACGATGGCTTTCGGGCCTCACTTTCAACCGCGTGCCAAGCGAGTCATCCATCTGTTTATGAACGGCGGTCCGTTCCAGGCCGACCTGTTTGATCCGAAGCCTTCGCTGGTCAAGTACGCGGGTCAACGTCCCGAAGGGGCGGACCTGCTCACCGAACGGCCAACCGGCGGGCTGCTGCCATCTCCGTTTGAGTTTCGGCCTCGCGGAGAGAGCGGGATCCCGATCAGTGACCTGTTGCCCAAATTGAGCCAGCATGCCGATGACTTGTGCATTTTGCGATCGATGCACGCGGACAATCCGAACCATGGCCCTGCCTTATTGCAGATGAACAATGGGACCATTACCCCAACTCGCCCGAGTATGGGAGCCTGGTTCCTGTATGGCCTCGGAACCGAGAATCAGAACCTCCCTGGATATGTTGTCCTGTGCCCGGGACGGCCCGTGCGATTCTCGATTCTCTGGAATAGCGCCTTTCTTCCATCGGCGAATCAGGGAACGTACATCAATCATTCGAATACAAATCCGACGACGATGGTCCCCCATCTTCGCAACACGAAATGGGATCGCGAAACTCAGGAGCAGCAATTGGAATTGCTCCGGCAATTGAATACTCAACACCAGTCGGAACGTCCCGACGAGTCGAGCCTCTCCGCGCGAATCGATGCGATGGAGAAAGCGTTTCGCATGCAATTCCAGGCGAGCGATGCTTTTGATCTCAATCAGGAAACCAAGGAAACCCGCGAGTCCTACGGCTCCGGACACTTCGCGAATGGCTGCCTCCTTGCCCGGCGACTGACCGAGCGGGGCGTACGTTTTGTCCAGGTTTACTACGGCAACGGTCAGCCTTGGGACACGCATTCCAATCACAACGAAACCGTCCCGAAACTCTGCAAAGATATCGACCAGCCGATCGCCGCCTTGCTAGCCGACCTGAAGCAAAGGGGACTGCTGGAGGAAACGCTCATCATCTGGGGAGGCGAGTTCGGGCGAACACCCACGTCCGAAAATGGAACCGGCCGTGACCACAATCATCACGGCTTCACGATGTGGATGGCTGGCGGGGGAGTCAAAGGAGGCATGACCTACGGAGAAACCGACGAGTTTGGATTCAAAGCAGCCGTCAACAAAATGCATGTCCACGACATGCACGCCACCGTTCTCCATCTGCTGGGACTGAACCACGAACAGTTGACCTACCGCCACGCGGGTCGAGACTTCCGGCTGACTGACGTCTACGGCCGCGTGGTCCAGGACATCCTCGCATGATCCTGGGCACAGTGTTGACGCCGCTCAGTGACGAGAACTTGACACTCGCAGCGCAATGCGGAGTCGAGGGGGTCGTGGTCCGTTACCCGGGGCCACGTCTGGAAGATCTCCTTTCGGTTCAGGAGCGGCTGAATCGTTTTGGACTGCGGCTGCTCGCCATCGAAGGGGATCTCCCCATCGAGCGAATTAAACTCGGAACGGACACCAACGGCCAGGACGTCCGCGCCATGCAGCAATTGATTCGGCACATGGGCGAGGCGGGTGTGCCGGTCCTTTGCTACAACTTTATGTCGGGGACCGATTGGGTTCGCACTGAACTTTCCCGTCCCGAACGCGGAGGGGCAAAGGTGACCGCCTTTCGGCTGGAGGATGCCCATCAGGCGATTTCTTTGAGCAGCAAACGGGAACGCATCACCGCCGACACGATCTCAGCGGACACTTTGTGGAAGAATCTGGAAGGCTTTCTACGTGGCGTGGTTCCCGTCGCCGAAGAAGTGGGTGTCACGCTGGCGATGCATCCCGATGATCCGCCGCTGCCGGAGTTTCTGGGGAAGGCACGGATCATGAATTCTGTCGAAGCCTTCGAACGGCTCGTCTCCCTTGTCCCCAGTTCTCGGAATGCGATCTGTTTCTGTCAGGGAACGTTCGCGGTCATGGGCGTCGACATTCCCGAAACAATCCGACGTCTGGGGAAGCACATTCAGTATGTCCACTTTCGGGACGCGACGGGGATTCCGTCGGAGTTCGCGGAGACCTTTCACGACAACGGCCCCACGGACATGG
>JAGQQQ010000358.1 GCA_020426125.1 Planctomycetaceae bacterium | reverse complement strand
ACAACTCAACCAGTTGGGGGAACGGGGCGAAGCAGCGCTCCAAACGATTCGCGATGGAGGCTCCCTTCCGGATCCCTGGACCTGGGATGATCGCATCTGGGCCGCCGTTGTGACGCTGATTACGGTGGCCGTTTTGTACAACGGGCGATACGGACCATTGCAGATGATTTCGACTGTTCTGGTGGTCGCATTTACGTTTCTGACGCTAGGAAATGTCTTTTCGCTCCAAATGACGGACAAATACAGTCTCTCAACCGAAGACATTCTCCGGGGACTCTCCTTCGGGCTTCCGAGTGGTTCCAATGGCTGGGAATCCGTCAAAACAGCCCTCGCGACATTCGGAATCATTGGCGTGGGTGCGACGGAACTGATCACCTATCCGTATTGGTGCATTGAAAAGGGGTACGCCCGGTACGCTGGCAAACGAACGGATGATGAGTTCTGGGCCACACGCGCCAATGGCTGGATTCGCGTCATGAAGTACGATGCGTTTCTCTCGATGATTGTCTACACACTCGCAACCATAGCCTTTTACATCATGGGGGTGACGGTTCTTCACCGAGAGGGCCGTGATCCTGACGGCATGCGGATGGTCACCTCTCTCGCCAGCGCCTACGTGCCCATCTTTGGCACCTATGCGAAGTGGCTTTTCCTCGTTGGCGCGATTGCCGTGCTCTACAGCACCTTCCTCGTCGCGAATGCGGGTCACGCGCGGATGTTCACGGATTCCCTGAAAGTCTTCGGCCTCATCGACCGCAATAGCCAGAAGGTGCACAATATCACACTGACAGCATTCTGCGTGCTGTTGCCGGTGACCTGCCTGGCGATCTTTTGCAGCGGAATCAATCCCGTTGACGCCATTCTCCTAGCCGGAATGATGCAGGCCATCATGCTGCCGATGCTTGGTTTCAGCGCCCTGTATTTCCGATGGTATGCCACCGATCAACGACTCGCTCCAGGGAAAGCTTGGGACATCGCGCTCGTGATCTCCTTCGTCGGCCTATTGATTACGGGAATCTGGGGTGTGGTTGCGAAGTTGATCTGATTTCGTGACTTCTCCGCGAGGAAAGGAGCGAAGCGGGATCGCCCAGGCTTGACGCGACATTCCTCGAAATGAGTCTTCGTTTTGATGGCCGCGCGCCACGTCACCAACGTAGGCTCCACGTTCCCTGAATTCACGTTCTCAGGAGATGCACATCGATTGTTGTCCACCAACTGAGTTGACCGGAATTTACGATCGTCATTGATTGAGGCCGCTCTCCGACCAGCGCTCTTCAACCCAGGTTTGCAGGAGTTGCTTTCCGCCAGTTTTCAATTGGTTCAGCAGTTTCTTGACCGAGTGCTTTCCGAGTTCCCGGTGATAGGCTTTGAGCAAGGCGACCGATTGGCCTTCGGAGAGTTCGCGAATCAGGGCGGGGAGCAGTTCCGTTTCGACGAATTCCTCTCGGCCCCGTTCGACGTCCGTGCACACCGCGACAACGGACTTCGCACAATCTCCAAACAATTCCGTCACGTGCGCGAGTGCCTCGTGGATGCTGTGCTCTTTCTTCGATTTGGGGTCTCGAAAGTTGTACGGGGGATCCCACTCCATCATCGGACTGAGCAGGTCGATGTGGGTCAGGCAGACAATCATCGGAGGCGGCTTGAGAGACGGTTGTGAGGCGTACCAGGACTTGAGTTCATCGACAACTTTGCGGTCAGCCGAACGGGCGGGGGAATGGGCGTCCATCACGAGAATGGCGACGGCCGATTCACGGAGCGCCTGTTTGACTTCTTGGAGTTGCTGCGGAGTTGCCCCCGCGTCGGCGTATCCTGGAGTGTCGAGTAGTTCGAGGGACGCCCGAGTCTCGGGAAGATCGAGATGGTACCTGGTTACGGTCGCCGTTTCGGGAAGGACATCCGTTGCGGCGACCTGATCGCCAATGAGCGCGTTGACGAGGCTCGACTTTCCCGCCTTTACCTGACCCACGAGAGCGACCGTCAATGACTCCGGCATCAGTGATGGGGACATGTCCGCGTCGGGGATGCCGCTCACGACCGAGCGAGACTTGGGCTGGAATGCCTGTCGGTACTTATCCGCCCCCCCACGCAGGCGGCCGCTATTCATTTCAATCAGATAGAACCCGACCTGCCTGATAAACCGGAGATAAACGGCCGCCAAAAACTCCGCCTGAAGTTCTTGACTGATCGGCCCCATCGTTAGCCGGGAAGTCAGGTACTTGACGACGTTGGCCGGGTTGACGAGGACGCCCGTTGCCCAGGCGGCGTTTTGGATTCGCTCGATCCACTTGGGAGCATGCCGAAGCATCTTCCATTGCCCGATGGTCACCAGATGGCTCCCTGGCACGGAGTGGAGCATCCAACCTTCTATGTCATCCACCGCCAGTCGCATCGCAGCGAGGACTTCGGGCACCGTCAGTGAATTGATCGGGTCTTCGGCTCGCGGGTGGTAATGCCGCGACAAGTCTTGAGCAAGAGCCAGCGACTGAGTCAAATAGAAATGGGGGTCGGTCAGTTCCGACGCGGAGAGTTCGTCCACCTGTTCCTGATACCGTCGGATAATCGCCTGCGCATCCTGATCTCGGGGCGTAAAATGACTGGCCGACTTCTGATCGATCACCTGTTCAGTCGATGGGGGACGCCACATTCGCGAAATCAGCCACGTGAACAGCCAGCATCCCGGCAGGATCCAAAAGGTCTCCGCGAACAGCCCGGTCTGCCACAGGGCATAGGCCCCCAAACCCAGATAGATCAACAACGGAACCGTCGTCAGCAAAGCCAGAACAATCGTGCGACGGGTGAGCATGGGGAGTAGGGGACAGGGGACGGGGGGCAGGGATGAGGAGGGGACCGTTGCTACACGCCATCGTAGGCGAGAGAATCGGCGGGGAAGATGGGGCCTTCGATACAGGTGCGGCGGTAGTCCCAGCCATCGTCCGTTTTGACACGTGTCACGCAACTGAAGCAGGCGCCGAAGCCACAGGCCATCGGCGTTTCCAACGACAGCCAACAAGGCACCCTAGCGTCCCGGCACAGCCTCGCAACGGTATACATCATTGGTTCCGGACCGCAGCAGTAGACGCCATCGGGCCGGTCCTCGTGGGAACTGTCGAGCAATTCCCGCACGGTCTCCGTCACAAAGCCGGCGCGGCCTTCGCTGCCGTCGTCCGTAGAAATGAGCAACGGCATCGTCCCCATAGATTCAAAGTCAGACAGGTCCGCGCGATGCCTTTTAGACTGGACACCATAGGCGAGCGTGACTTTCGCCGGTTGGAAGTTCTCGTAACGCGATGGCTTGTTTCCGTATTTCCTGAGTCCCAACGTCTCGCGAGCCACCGCCAGAAATGGCGTGTATCCAATTCCGCCCCCCACGCAGAGGAGATGCTTTCCCGTGTAGACAGGGAACCCATTTCCCAACGGCCCCCAGAGTTCGACCTGTTCCCCTGGTTCCCAGTGACTCATGAGCCCGGTCATTTTCCCGATGACGTGATAGGCGAATTCGAAGGCGGTCACATCCCCATGATCATCGACGATGGTGTCATACAGCGCGAAGGGGCGTCCCAGCAGCGGATCGGTCCCTGTCGCCGGTCGAATCATGAAGAACTGGCCAGGGAGAATATTGGTTGAGAGTTCCCTGGCATCGATACGGACTGCATAGGTTCCATGGGCAAGAACTCGCTGCGCGAGCACCCGGGCCTGATGCTGATCAGCATGCGGCACCATTCCACATTCCCCCGACGTATTCGCAACCACAAGTGAGGTCCTTTCGATGTGACAATCCTGAGGCAGAAGGGATCATAGCGGCCCCCTTGGAGTGCGGCGACTCGTCGCCGCTTTCTTTCAGGCTGAACATTCGTGTTACCAAGTCGACTTCCTGGTGAACGCAGGCAGCGTGACGTAGAAAAGCTCCGACGAGTCGAAGCACTCCAAAGGGGGATGTCCTTCCGCCGTAGCTTTTGGTGACCTGCTTACGTGTGAATTTTTTCGCAAAACGAGAAGGAGGTAACTCGAAGGAAATTAAATCGGAAAGAACTGTGCCCACTCGACTCTCCCGGGGAGCGATGGCATGCCACTGAATTCGAGGTGCAAGACTCGGCGGTGTGATGGGCAGTCAGGAGAAGAACGTCCACTGCTGTGAACGGTGAGGGGCCGCATCGCGAGGATGTCCCCAGCGTCAGATGTGATGGTCGATGGCTCGTGTTTGGAGGTCTGCAACGCTTTTCCCGTCAGATGCGATCCTGAAAGGACCTGGAGCGGGCCATTGTCCAGTGTCATTGCATCGAGATGGATCCGCAACGTGATCATTTGCTGCAAGACTTCCACCGGGGGTTCCGTATGCCAGACACCGGCTCGCAGTCGCGGTCGGGAGTAGCCCTCAACTCGTTCAAATGGGCGAACAGCGATCAGCAAGTCTTTGTGCCACGGCAACGCCCACGTTTGCTCAGGAGGCTTGTCGAAGAACAGTGCCCGGACCAGTCCCGTTTTCGGCCCCAGCAACCGAGAAAGCCAATCAACCAACGAGTCCGTTCGCCAAAGTTCCACGATCTCCGGGCAAAGAGACAAGACATTCCTCGCGGCGTAGACGGCTCCGTCTCGCTGCCGAACGGCGTCGTCTTGCTGATCTGCAAGTTTCACGGCGGCGTCCCGCAGGCGTTGCAATTGATCGGGCGAATAGGGACTCGGGAGCAGCTCCCAACCGTCCGTCAGGATTTGACCAGTTGTTGCCGACATCAGTCCCCTTCACCCACGCCGGAAAAACCCATCGCGGCCAAATGTTCGCGAATCGACGGTTCTTGCAACAGACACTGAAACTCTCGTATGAGGGGATGGTCACACTGTTCTTCGCGAACGACGAAGTCATAGTGCTCCGCCCTCAATGGCAGCGTCGCCAGTCCATAACTCCGGGCGACCGTCTCGATGGCGATGCCCCAGTCCGCCCGCCCCTGAGCAAGTGCCGCCGCCACGGCGTTGTGTGATTTGACCTGATTCGCGTACCCATCGGGTTGACCGGAGTTCCCCAACTCTTTGAAGAGCTGATCGGTGAGCAGTCGCGTTCCGCTTCCGGGGTTGCGGTTCACCATGACACAATCCGGTGTGGAGAGTGCACGTTGCAGAGCAGCTTTGGCTGCTGTGATCTCCGCGAAACGTTCGTCATCCGGGCGAAAGACAAAGCTTTGCATCCGTTGATAGCCACGAATCAGATGCAGGCTTTCGTCCAGGAATGGCGCGTTGTATTGGTCGGTTTCCGGGTCAAGCAGATGAATTCCCGCGAGGTGGCATTCCCCACGCTTAACGGCATTCAGGCCCCCTTGGCTACCGATATGCATCGTCGAGACCGAACGACCCCGCCGACGCAATTCGGCGAGCAGGGAATCCAATCCGATGCAGTGGCTTCCCATGACGACCAGATCGACCGGAGTCAATTGTCGGTCGAGCAAGGTGACGTCAATTGTTGTTCCGGCATCCAGGATCTCGGTCGTCTGGGGGATGGTGATGAACCCATCGGCTTGCGAAAAGGTGGTCACCGATCCGGATCCTTTGCCCAAGGGGAACGCGGTGACACCGTTGGGCGTTTCAAACAGACGGACGAGCGAATACTCGGTCCGGCCTTTGTCGGAATGGATCCGTTGAGGGACTTTCGCGGGGATTGACTCGCGACGCTCAAGTGGCATCCCAGCAATCGCTCGAATCACAGGAGCGACGAATTCGTGGTAGGTAAAGATGGCAGACGTCGGAAACCCGGGCAGGATCACCACCGGCTTCCCCTGAGTCACCGCGAGACAAATGGGCTTGCCCGGTTTCAAAGCGACTCCGTGTGCCACGATGCCCGGATCCGTGAACTGCTGCACCACGCGATACGATAAGTCGCCAGCTCCTTTCGAAGTTCCGCCCGAGAGCAGAATGACGTCATACGACAGGGCTTCCTGTACTTTTGCCGAAAGTTCGTCGAGGTTGTCCTTGACCCGGCCAAGCACCGTCGGGCTTCCTCCACATTCGCGAACGGCCGCGGAGAGAATGGCCGCGTTCGAGTCATAGACACAGCCGGGCGGAAGAGGCTCCCCGGGGCTGACGACTTCATCCCCCGTCGACAGAATTGCCACTCGCGGTCGACGATACACTGAAACCTCTGTCTGTCCAATCGCGGCGAGGACACTGATTTCCCGAGAACTGAGTTTCGTCCCGGCCCAAAGGACGGTCTCTCCTTTAGCGATGTCTGAACCAGCGAAGGAAATGAACTGCCCCGCACTCACGGACTTTCTCACCTCCAAATGGCGATCGCCGCCGGACTCGACAAAGTCGCTGTCTTCAATCATCAAGACCGCATCGGTCCCGCGAGGGAGCATCCCGCCGGTCGAAATGGGGGTTGCGGTTCCAGAGGCAACGAAGAGTTGAGGGGCGACGCCCGGAAGGAGCGACTCTTCGTTCAAGCGGAGAGAACGGGGGGATTCTTCCATCGCTCCTCGAGTGTCCTCGGCTCGCACAGCAAAGCCATCCACGTTGGAGCGGTCGAACCCCGGTACGTCGATGGGGGACGCGACGTCTCCAGCGAGAACGCGGCCATGGCAATCGTCCAGCGAAACGGTTTCTCTTCCGAGTGGCGACAGGCGGAGAGCCGCCTGAAACCGCTCGGTCGCTTCCTCGCGGCTGATCACCTTGAGGAACTGCTGCTGCCTGGCCGCCTGTTCGACAGAGTTCAATGTGGCCTCCATTCACGACAACGATGGGGCAGGATGTGTACGAAACCGACAGTTCAGCAGTCGGAACACCTCCTGTGAAGGTCTCTCACGACCAGCATTTCCATTTCAATTTTAGAGGATTCGAATTTGTTTCGGATTTGAGATTTCGAGGTTCGTCTTTTTCTCACGAATCTCATCCCCGGTCAAACGTCCCCTAATAACGAGCCATATCGCCGGACTGAGTGGCTTCGGTGACTTCGGCGGCCCATTTTTGAGCGTTGCCGATCATCATCCGCAGATCACTGCCGAGAGCGATGAACTGCCAGCCTTCAGAGGTTCGTCTCTGAACGTCTTCAACGGTCTGCACATGAAGCCCGACTGGCGTTCCGCATTTCTTTCCGGCTGCGAGGATGCGCTGCAGCATTGCTTCGAAGTCTTCGGGAGATGGGTCCGCGCCATCGGGTGTCCGCATTTGGGCACGAAGGTCATTCGGTCCCACGAAGATGGCGTCCACACCGGGAAGGCTGTAGATCGCCTCCGCGTTCTCGACGCCAGTGGGGGACTCCGTCTGCAGAATGACTAGGATTTCATCGTTGGCTCGGGCGTAGTAATCGCCGGCGGTCGCTCCGAAGTTCAGTGCGTGGAGGGACCCTCCCACGGAACGATTTCCTGCTGGAGGGTACTTTGCGGCGGCGATGCATTCCTTGGCATGTTCCACGGTGTCGACCATCGGACAGACGATGCCATGTGCCCCGGCGTCGAGAACCCGTTTGATATAGTCATGTCGGCCTTCGGGCACTCGAGCCAAGGGAACGCAGCCCGCGTCGGCAATCGCTCCGAACAGTGCGGCTGCGTGATTCCAATCGTAGGCCGAGTGTTCGAGGTCGACAGTGAGCCAAGGAAACCCGACACGTGCGAGCATTCGCGTCGCGGTGAGGTCTCCGAGGCTCAACCAAGTTCCAACTTGAGGTTTGCCGACTCGGAGCGCGGCTTTTACGGGATTGGATTTCATCAGCTTCCGTCTCACTCAGCAAGATACCAAGAAAAAATCACAATGTTCGGTTGAGTCTGCACTCAACCCGACATTGTGACGGGGCTTGGGGCAAAAGTCATCGGACCGCCGGAAAAAAGCGGCCACGATCGACGGAAGGGGCAAGGAATTTCCGTCCCCCACTCACCTGACAAACGCCCCGCCCCAAACTCGCCCAAACGCCACCAACAATCCTGGCCCAAAACCCGGACTGTTCACGCTACGCACAATGGTCAGCTACCTGACGACTGAAGACCGATGGCTACGAA
>JAGQQQ010000357.1 GCA_020426125.1 Planctomycetaceae bacterium | reverse complement strand
GGCAGCGCCCAGAGCATCCACGGCTGAAGGAAATTCATCGTGCACCTCGCGTCTTCGTCCGGGATGCGAGAAAGTTCAAGAGCACTTTCTCGTAATCATCGGAAAGCGAGATGCGGCGGTAGTCCACGCCCGTCTCCAACACCACCTGCTTCATGGTCGACAAATACTCTTCGAGGGCCGACTGATAGCGGTCGTAGATATCATTCGGCTCGGCGAAGATGGACGGCCCCCCTTCCATATCGATGAATCGCATCGGCCGTTGAAAATCAAACGCGATCTCCTGCGGGTCTAGAAGGTGGAACACCGCGATATCATGTTTCCGAAACCGGAGATGCTCGAAAGCCGAACGCAACTCGTTCGGATCGACAAACAGATCGGACAGAATCACCAGCAGCGCTCGCTGCGTGATCGTCTCCGCGATCTCGTGCAATCTCGCAACCAGTTGAGTTTCCCCCTTCGCGGAGGCGTTCTCCATGATGTCGAAGATCCCCCGGAGATGAGACGGTGTCCGCCGGGGGGGGATGGTCTGCACAATCTTTTCGGCAATACAGGTCAGGCCGACGGAGTCCCCTTGCTGGACAGCCAGATACGCGAGGGACGCTCCTAATCGGCGGGCATAGTCCAGTTTTGTCGTCCCTTGGGACCCGAAGTCCATCGAACCGCTGGTGTCGAGCAGCAGGCACAACCTCAAGTTTGTGTCCGCTTCAAATTCCTTCACGTAGAAGCGATCGGATCGGCCGTAGGCACGCCAGTCGAGTCGGCGGAGATCATCACCGGGCACATAGCGGCGATACTCCGCGAACTCGACACTTGCTCCGCGATGCGGGCTGGCGTGAATCCCCGAAACATTCCCAATCATCGCCCTGCGGGAAAACAACGGCACCGCGGACAACCGGGCCAGTGCCTGCGGGTCGAGAAAACTGCGTTGTTGTCCGTCTGTAAGCACGGGGGATCAGGGGTTCGGGATTCGAGGACCGGGTTTCCGGGGAAGTCCGTTTCGTCGACTTAATAGTGAGCCGTCGCGATAAGGGACTTTCCATCCTGCGTTAAGGCAACGTTGCTATAGGAGACGTCGGGTTTCAGGTTCTTTAACGGCACGGGTTTCGCGCCTTGTTCCGTTTTGAGTTCGTGGACCAAACGCTTTTTTGTGTCATCCGTGTACAGAGAAAAGAAGAGGGATTTCCCGTCAGCGGAGTAGGTCAGAGCGTTGTCAAATGTGTGTTCCGAAGCGAAGTGCACTTGCAGGTCGGGATCATCAGCCAGAACATCGATGCTGGCGATCTCGGCCCCGACGTTCTTCGTCCCTTTGAAACAGAGTCGGCGGCTGTCGGGGGACCACGCGGCGTTGTAATAAATGTATTGATAGGGGTTCGCTGCTTTCGTGAGAACCTCTTTCTTCTTTTCGGTCTTCACCTCATAGAGCCAGACGCCGCCGTCATCAGTGAAGGCGATCCATTGGCCATCGGGGGACCACTGCGCGCCCCAACCGTCGGAGATTTTGCGTTCGTTGGATCCATCGGCGTCAGCGAGCCAGATGCCGCTTTCCGGCCGATTGCGGGAACAGCAGAACTGTTTCCCGTCTGGCGACCAGACCGGCATCATCCCTTCCAGAATGGGTGTCGGCTTCTTGTCTCCTTCCAAGTCGATTCGCAGAATCTGTTGACTGGAGAGGCTTTCTCCGCCCCGGCGGCCATCACACAGGATCGTCTTTCCATCAGGAGATTGGTCAGGAGAGCCACAAAAGACGTATTCATCGTCAGAATGGAGGATCTGAAACGCGCTCCCGTCTAACGGAATCAAATGGAACTCATCAGACGGCTTTCGCGAGAATTCGAACTCGGTGTCGGACAGCTTTCCGTCTCCGTCGCCGTCCAGTCGGTGGAAATACAATCGCCGAATCAAGTCAATCGGCGTCGCGTCCACCGTGAACTCGTCGAATGACAGCGTGCCATCACGATTCGAATCGACGAAATTCTTTTCCCACCAACAGATCCGGTTCGCGAACATTGTGAACTGGAACTCGGCAAGCGAGAGAAAATTATCGCCGTCGTCGTCGAACTGGGGAATCGTGTAGGGGAGATGCTTCACGCGGTTTTCAGGGCTAAACGTCGCCAGTTCTTCGGAACTGAGCTTCCCATCGTAATTGGTGTCGTGATTCAGAAACTTCCCCACAACATCTTCGTAAGAAATCCAACCGGGGTTGGCGTATTCTTGCATCGTCAGTTTGCCGTCTTTGTTCAGATCCCCGTTGTCGAAGACCTCTCCGGCATTCTTTCTCCAGTCCTTCTCAATAAACTCTTCGCGGCTGACCGTGCCATCTTTGTTCACATCCAGATGGTTGTAACGCGGATAAAAAAGGACGAGCCCGTTTGGCTCGCGAAGCACCGTGCCATCCGGAGCGAGTATTCCCAGTTGGATTTTCAAAAATCGGCGGGCCTCCTCTCGGGAGACACGTCCATTCCCATCGGCATCGGCGAGAGACTGCATACTGGAGTCGTACCGGCGGACGCCGTCTGGGGAAATCGACGCGGCGAAATTAATCACGAACGTGCGATCATCAATCTGCTGCGTGGGATTCTTGTCCCAGTCCCCATAGGCAAGGTCCATGGCCCTCGCGGACTGCTCCAGCAGAAAATCAAACGGATCCGGGATCGCCCCGCGAAATTGCGCGGGGAACGATCCGGGAATGGCACTGAATTCTCCAAAGTCGAGCGACTTGTTGCCGTTCAAATCAAAGACACGAAAATCCCGGGTCCGTCGCTGGACGTTCATGTCCTTCCCCACGTACTCCTCGAGGGAAAGATTTCCGTTCTCATCGCTGTCCAGTTTCGAAAATGTTTCGCGGAGTTTTTCACGGACTTGCTGTCCATCCGCGGCGGGAACGGCGCGATTGAAAAGACAAACAGCCAATAGCAAGACGAAGCGAAAAATCACCGATCCGACGGGAGAATGGTCCCACCTCAATGGGGGCTGGTGTCTCGCATGCTCTCGGTTGTCGAACATTCCTTCGCAATCCCTTTGTTGAACGCTCCTGTCACCGACCGAATTGTGGGCGAAGACGTTAGCGGTCCCGTTCTTCCAGGGTTTCCTTCACCAGTCGATTGACGATCTGCTTTGCATCGACCCCTTCGCTTTGAGCCGCGAAGGTGGTAATCATCCGGTGAACCAACACCGGCGCGGCGACCGCTTCAAGGTCTTCGAGCCGAACCATGTATTGGCCATGCAGCGCCGCTCGCGTCTTCCCTCCCAGAATGAGGTACTGCACCGCACGCGGACCGGCGCCCCAGGAAACAAGCGGTTTGAGCCACTCGGGAGCAGCCGTCGATTGCGGACGGGTTTTCCTGACCAACTTCACAGCGAACTGATAGATGTGGTCTGGAACGGGGACCCGACGCACCAGGTCCTGCATCTCCAGAATCTCCGGAGCGTGGAGCAACGGATCGAGCGTCGGTAACGCTCCCCCGGTCGTTGTGCGTGCGATCTCGACCTCTTCGTCTTCCGACGGATAGTCCAGCTCGATCAGGAACATAAACCGGTCCAACTGCGCTTCCGGCAAGGGATAAGTCCCTTCCTGTTCGACAGGATTCTGCGTCGCCAGCACGAGAAACGGCTCATCCAACTTATAGGGTTTTCCAAGCACGGTCACTCGGTGTTCCTGCATTGCTTCCAGCAGCGCGGCCTGGGTCTTTGGAGGAGCCCGGTTGATTTCATCGGCCAAGACAATGTTGGCAAAGATGGGACCATGGACAAACTGGAACTCCCGCCGACCGGTGTCCGTGTCCTGAAGAATGTCGGTCCCGGTGATGTCCATCGGCATCAAGTCGGGAGTAAACTGGATGCGGCTGAAGTGCAGCGACATCGTCTCCGCGACCTTACTGACGAGCAGCGTCTTCGCGAGCCCAGGGACCCCCATCAGCAGGGCATGTCCCTTCGCGAACAGGCAGATCGCCAGACGATCAATCACATCGGACTGTCCGACAATCACCTTCGCCAGTTCTGCCCGAAAGCGGCCATGTGCTTCTCGCAACTGGTCAATCCGCTGCACATCGTCATCGGAAAGTTGCTCAGCCTGCCCCGGTTTCGTTGGGGGGGCATCCGTCCGCTGTTGATCCATCGAACTGTGACCTGACAAAGGAATTGTGATGGAAGGGAAATGGTCGTTCAGACTAACAGCGGCCAATTGCCGCTACAAGCGACACCACGAAAGGAGGACAGCCCAATCCGGTGCGCGAACCTTCGACCTTCTCGTTGACGCCAGATCTACGTCAAAACACTCCCGAAAATTAGACGAATCCCGATTTTTTCTCGAGAGATTCGGGACATCCATTCAGAACCCCACCCTGGCTGCTGAGTCGTGAGGAGAAGAGAATTCCTGTTTCGACGCGGCGCGAACGCATCGCCTACAGCCGAGAGATGGTCTCGGCAGATTCGCGTTTTTGAAAGGAATCGAATTCAAAAGTTGCCAGGCTACGTCCCGATCAATCCGGTTTCCGGACTGGAGGCAGTTGCGTAGAGCTTTTTCGGAATCCGCCCTGCGAGCCACGCAGCGCGGCCAGATCGGCAGGCGTCACGCATCGCTCCGGCCATGAGCAGGGGATTCCGGGCTCCGGCGATTCCCGTGTTGAGCAGCACGCCATCGCAGCCGAGTTCCATGGCCACCGCCACATCACTGGCCGTTCCCACTCCGGCATCAATGATCACGGGGTAAGACGTGTCGCCGTCTTTGAGATATTCCAGGCAGATCTTCAAGTTGTTCGGATTCAAAATTCCCTGCCCGCTGCCGATGGGGCTGCCCGCGGGCATGACCGACGTCGCTCCCGCGTCTTTGAGGCGTTTGGCGGTGATGGGGTCGTCCGTGGTGTAACAGAGAACCTGGAATCCGTCGGCAACGAGCTGTTCCGTCGCAGCGAGCGTGGCGATTGGATCTGGAAGCAAAGTCTTGGTGTCCCCCAAGACTTCGAGTTTCACCCAGTCGGCTCCGGGATTCTCGAGTCCGGAGAGGATCTCTCGGCCCAGTCGTGCGACGCGAACGGCGTCTTCGGCGGAGAAGCACCCAGCCGTGTTGGGGAGGATGGTGTACCGCGACAGATCGATGAAATCGAGGATGTTGCGGCCATCGGCATCGACCAGTCGCTCGCGACGGACCGCGACGGTAATCACCTCGGCTGCACTCTCTTCCAGACATTCCCGCATCAGTTCGTAGGTCTTGTATTTGCCTGTTCCCACAATCAGACGGGACTGAAATGAGTGGGAACCCAAGACGAGAGGACCATCGGTGGATGTCGGGGCGGTCGGAGAGGCCATGTTCAAATTCCGTTCTCAAAGACTCACAATCCTGGGAGTGTAGCGAAGTCCGACCTGTCTGTGGACAAATCAAAAAACAAAGTCCCCGGCCGAGAAAAACACGACCGGGGACCTGCGATTTCGTTACCAAATGCGAGACATGTCAATTCACGATGGGGAGCGAGACGTCCGCATTGAGTGCTTGTTCGATGCGTGCCAGCGAATCGGCGAGATGGGCACGCGAGTAGGCATCCAGCGGAGTCCCGCCATCGAGCTTCTTCTCGGCCTGTTCCTGGAGCTTCCGCAAATGCATCCGCACCAGGGTCTGAGCGTCATAAGGTGACCCGGAACCGTGTGTCACGATGGCACAGAGCCGTCGCACGGCCGCACGCTGAAGATTCCGTCGAAAGCTGTCAATCGCGGGTTTCCGATTGCTGACATTCCCCTCAACGGGAGCCTGCCACTCGGAAAAGATGCTGTTAACGATCATGTCCAAGTGCTCAGCGAGTGTGTAGGCATCCTTGTCATCCGGAACCTTGAACTCGTTATCAAGAATGCGATCCAGGGTCATCGAGCTGAGTGTCTGGGACAACAAACTTTCCTGAAGCGACAACACGTCATCGTGAACGGGGACATCGAGGCGAATCGGATCACGTGTGCCCCAGTGACTCCAACGCGACACGGCGAGGTAGTTCAGTGACTCGCCGTCAATCGGAGGGGGAGAAAACGCTGTCTCAGTCACGAGCTTCATCGCGTCCCGCTGTGTCTCCGCATCAATCACCTCGAAGGGGGGCTTCGCGTTTTCGTCACCCTTATGGTGTCGGCTGACGGACACTCCGCCGGGGAACCGGGCCGCGAATCCGAGAGCACGGTGGTACTCATTGAACAGCAGATTGAAGGCCTGTCGGGCTTTCTGATATCCCTCACCATCTTTGACAGTTTTGTCCACGACTTCGGGCAGCAACTTGCTAGTCGTTTCAATCTGCCGTTTGACGTAAGCCAGCGGATCCTGGCCGAGATCGAACCGGTTGGAGTAGGGATCGGGATCGAACGATCGGGTATCCTCGTCGGTTCCATAGGCGAGTTGCGGCTCTCCAGCACGAGAGGCAATCTTTTCGAGTTCCTCATCCTCTTTGCTGGAGATTGGCTTGTAGCCGTACTCAATCGCCCAATAGTCATATGGGCCGATCGTCTGCGAGTAGTAGAGTCCCTGTTCCTTGGGATCGACCATCAGGTTGGCGGGAGCGTAGTCCATCACACTGGCGATGGTTCCTTCCGCCTTCCCCGATTCTGGGTTGTTGATTTCTTCCAGCGGCTTCCAGGTACTGGCTTTGAAGTTGTGACGCAGGCCGAGCGTGTGTCCGACTTCGTGCATCACAACTTCTTTGAGACCTTCGTGGACGAATTCCTTGGGAAGTTCTCCCGTGGCGGAAACACCGGACGCCATGAACACGGCGGCCGCGAATCCAGTCTGCCGCTGCATCTCAAAGCAGTAGGAACAGGCCGTCGAATGGCGGTGCCCCAAGGGGAGCGAACCGCCGTTGAGCAGCGTCTCGTCATACGGCGACCAATTCGGCGTCAGTGCCGCGACGTCGTCCGAGCGGAAGGTCTCCCACCGCTGATTCCAGCTATCCAGGAAACTGGCATCGAAGATGATATCAGCATCCAGAATCTGACCGGTGCGGGGATCGACACGGGACGGCCCCATCGCGAATCCCGCATCAGCAGTCATCCACCGGAACGTGTTGTAGTGAATATTCTCAGGATCAAAGTCGGGATCGTCTGGTTGCTGATCCACTTTGATGGCGCCAGCAAAGCCGAGTTTGCGATAGGCTTTGTTCCATTCCAGAATTCC
>JAGQQQ010000356.1 GCA_020426125.1 Planctomycetaceae bacterium | reverse complement strand
GTGGTGATTGCCATCATTGCGATTTTGATCGCGCTGTTGCTGCCCGCTGTCCAGCAGGCCCGGGAAGCGGCTCGCCGAACTCAGTGTAAGAACAACTTGAAGCAGATCGGTCTTGCCCTACATAACTACCACGACGTGTACAAATGCTTCCCTCCCGGGCGAACTCGAAACACCTACTCAGGGATCACTTCCGCATGGTACACAGGGAACTACTCTTGGCTGCCTCGTCTGTTGCCAAACATCGACCAAGCTCCCATTTACAACACGATCGACTGGAATCTCGGCCACGGAACAAGCGGAACTGACGGCCACGGTGGTGTGAACGGGACCAACCCGACCGGAGCCCGCCGCCAGATCATTCCAGCGTTTCTCTGCCCGTCTGACCCAGGAAATGGGAACGTTCCCTGGACCCACCCCGTCTCTGGCAACAGGGTGACCGGAAGAACGGCCGATGGAGGATACGCTCATTCGAACTATTCGGGATGTGTTGGAAACACGACGCGTTTGAATGGAAATCCACCTGGTGTTTTCGGTCAGAACGTCAAAATCGCCATTCGGGACGTCATCGATGGGACGTCAAACACCTTGGCCGTTTCCGAAGTGGTCGTCGGATTCTATCGAGAAAACACGAATGACACGGGCAACCGGACTCTCTGCGACAACGGCAGTAAGGACACGACCGCCTCGCGCCAGGCTGGAAACTCTTGGTTCTATTCCTACTTCCCGCAGTCCGCGTTTTTCAACACGTACGTGGGACCGAACGCGAAGCAACTCGACTGCGGCGTCAACTCCGACCGCACCAACCAAGCATCTCGAAGCGTCCACGTGGGTGGGGTTCAGTCCCTGCTTTGCGATGGAAGCGTCCGGTTCTTCAGTGAGAATATCGATCTGACGACTTGGAACAATCTCGGAGACAAAGGGGACGGAAACCCGATCGGCGATCTCTAAGGCCAAATTGTCTGGAACAAACGTCCAGACGCTTCTGGCGATCGCATTCTGACGGACAACTCGATTCGAGTCGCAAGGGGGAATTCTGTTCCCCCTTGTTTTTTTGCTGGGACACCGGGAACTCTGTCAATGATTGTCTTGCTTCCCCAGGGAATCCCACATCACGAGATCAGGGAGTCCGCTCTCCTCCCTTCAAACCCCGACGCCGAATCCGAGCAACCTACTCGGCCCCCCATTTGGGTTCGCGTTTCTCAAGAAACGCGCTGATCCCCTCTTGGGCCTCGTAGGCTTGGGCACTGGAAGTCATGGCCTCGGTGGCGCGGGCGTAGGCACTGGGCTCATCAAGGGGCAGTTGAGCGTAAAATTCCCTTTTTCCCATGGCGACAACAGCCGGACTGGAAGACAGGATGGCGTCCGTCAACTCACGAATCGCCTCGTCGAGTTGGTTCTCCGGGACCACCCGATTGACCAGACCTGCCGACAAGGCTCTCTCAGCGGAGATGGGTTGACCGGTCAGCAGCATCTCCATCGCCACTTTCGGGGCCACGTTCCGGACAAGGGGAACCATCGGCGTCGTACAGAATAGTCCGATCTTGACTCCGGGCGTTGCGAAGCGGGCCGTGTCAGCGGCGACCGCGAGGTCACACGCGGCGACGAGTTGGCATCCGGCCGCGGTCGCGAATCCTTGCACACGCGCAATCACTGGCTGTGGAAGTTCCCGGATGGAGAGCATGACACGAGAGCAGGTTGCGAAGAGTCTCTGATAGTCGTCCGCGTCACGTCCTCGCATCTCACCGAGGTCATGTCCTGAGGAGAACACGGGACCGCTGGAGGCAAAGACCACGACTCGAACGGAGCGGTCGTTCCGAATCTCGCTCAACGCCTGTTCCAATTCTTCCAACAGGGACCGCGACAGTGCGTGGCGCCGCTCCGGTCGATTCAATCGTAGCGTGACGACACCGTTTTCCTGATGACGCAGGATTTGAGGTTCCGAGGGAGTCGACATAAATGGAAATCCGGCTGAAGGCCTGTCGATGCCGTTGGAAATCGACAGCGATGGAGGCAGGAAGACATGGGATGGAATCAGGCAGATTCGCCATCACTGGAAAACCCGGCCGAAATCGGATTTTTCCCGTGGAATTCTCATCTGATCGGCGTTTGCATTTCCGCATCCAGCCCACGACAATGGCAAAGTTATCGATGTTTGTCCATGCTTGGCAATGACAGGCTGTCGATGACCGTCTGAAATTGCCCTTGCCACGAATACGAGGACTCAGGACCGTGTCCGTCTTTCGCTTTTTGCTTGCCTTGACTGTCGTTGTCCCTGTTATCCACTCGTCCAATGTGGCAGTTGCCCAGCGGAAACGTCAAACCGGGCAGAGCCAAGTCGCAAAGAACCTTCCGGACTTGAAAACACCAGAAGACAAAATGCGGTTTCTGGAGATGATCCGGTACAGCTTTCCGGCCATGCGAACCCGCGGCGCCGCTTACACTTCCAAGGATCTTGACCAGGCACTGGAAACCTATGTATCCCGTGCGACGAAGACTCCCTTTTCCGAGTTGATCGATGATGAGACCTTCATTCGTCGGGTCTCTCTCGATGCCACGGGACAGATTCCCGATCGGGATGCGATTCTGAATTTCGTTGCGGACAAGAATTCCGATAAGCGTTCGAAACTGATCGACGATCT
>JAGQQQ010000355.1 GCA_020426125.1 Planctomycetaceae bacterium | reverse complement strand
CGGTATCGCCACCTGCTTCAACACCAAAGACGGCGATGCGGTCTTCGGCCCGGTCCGTATCAGAAATGCCAGCGAATGCTTCGCCTCACCAGTGTATGGAGACGGAAAGATCTATGTCGCTGCGGAAAACGGCAACATTGTCGTCCTTCGCGACGCCGACGAGATCGAAGTCCTGGCCGTCAACGACATGGGCTCCCCGGTCCTCGGTTCTCCGGCAATCGCAGACGGAGCCCTGTTTGTTCGGACGCGCGCTGCTTTGATGCGGCTTGAAGATTCGCAAGTTTCTTTGAGAACTCGCTGAGTCTCCATTTTATGTGATTCTCCTATCCGGCGCTGCAGTTGTTCCGGAACGAAATTGGCGCTCCGAATTCGATCGTGATGGGCAGAGACCGCTCCGACTTGTCGAGCAGTATCGCGACCGTCGCAAGCGAACGTCGCACCGTTTTACGGAAATCGAATTGAGAACGGCTAACAAAACCTTGTTGGAGTTCGAGCGGTGGCGTCCTTCGCCAGGCAGAGTCATCTTAATTCGACAAGTCGCAGGATTTGTCGACTTCAGAGTCCCAACCTGCCAATCGACCGGCCCGCTCTCACGTCCTAAACCAGCTTTGTCAGTTGTTGGAAGGGGGGAAGCAGCCACGAGGCTCGCTCTCTCGTTCGTCCTCAAACGACAATGGCATCGGGAGTCTTCGCCCCGTTTGTCGCGGGTATCTCCCATCAGCGGCCGGACTTGACTTCCTGCGTCGCGTTTGTGTCGGCTGCCGTGTCGGCAGTGAGGGAAGACAACACGGGAACCTCGGCCCCCACCGAAAAAATTGGGGGCTCGCTTCCAAACGGCCGTACTAATCCCCTCGACCCCGAAAAAGACGCCGCTTCGCGAATCAGAAACTCGGACTTCCTCAGCAGGTCGCGGTTGTCCTTTCTCGCGAACAAACACGCGATGTCTCGCAAATTGCCCCGCGAACTCGCATTCAATGATGTCCTCAATATGAGCCGCGAAGAGTTCCTGTTTGACTGCCAATTCGATATCTGAGGCCTGATCACGCATGGCATCCCGACCTGGGGAAAAAAGATCAAAGTCCTGTTTGTCCAACCCGCTCCTTCAGGTCTGACAAGCATCCTACCGACGAACGGACATTCTTCTGACATTTTTCACAGTCTAAATTGTCAAAAAGAAAGGACTCGACTACAATGCGGATGGAAGGAAAAGTGGATGAGCTTGATACGAATCAATATCGACCATGAACTGTTGTCGCTCCTTCCTCGACTGGAGTCGGCAACAGTTCAAGACTTATGTGATGCGTTGGGGGTCACGGCGACGGCGGTCCGTCAACGCCTAAACCGATTGCAGGCGGAGGGATTCGTCGAACGCGAGGTTGAACGCCGGGACCGTGGGCGTCCGTGCCACGTGTACAAGCTGACAGCGCAGGGAGTAAAATCCCTTGGCGATGATCACGCCGAGATTGCGGCAATTCTTTGGAAATCCATCGCGGAGATTGATTCTCCGGCGATTCGTCAGCAGTTGATCCAAAGTGTTAAGAATGCGTTGGTGCGGCGATTCGGTAGCCAGGAAGGAATGACGGGCAGTCTCGTCGGGCGGTTACAGACGCTCTGCGAAAAATTGTCGAATCAGGGCTTTGATGTCGAGCTTGCGGCCAATCCCGAAGGCCGTTTGCTACCGATCATTCGCGAGCACAATTGCCCTTATCATGAGTTGGTCGCCGAGGATTCGACCTTTTGTGAATTGGAGCAGTCCGTCTTTTCGGAGTTGTTAGGGGTTCCTGTCGAGTTGTCGTCGTGTCGAGTCGATGGGGACCGATGTTGCGAGTTTTCGATCGCGACAAGCCCGATCGGTGAAGTTGCGGACCCCCATTTTTGAGAGAATCCCCGACGAACTTGCGATTGACGGAACAACAGTCTAGGAAGGCATTTGGAGAAGATTTCGGGACGTGTCGCGCTGTTGAGACCGTCTGCAAGTGACAACTGGAAATCAGGAAGAAAGCCCTCCCAGAAAGGGTTCCAAGGAGAGATTGGACAATGACCTGGATTGAAGGCAAATTCGAAGAGAATGTCATCACGACCACGCTGGAACAGGCCATGAACTGGGCTCAGCAGGCGAGCGTCTGGCCGATGACATTTGGTTTGGCGTGCTGTGCGATCGAGATGATGGCGGTTGGTGCCAGCCGTTACGACATTGACCGATTCGGGGCGGGAGCGTTTCGGGCCACTCCCCGTCAGGCGGATTTGATGATTGTCGCAGGAACCGTGACCTACAAGATGGCCAGCCGTGTTCGTCGATTGTACGAACAGATGCCGGATCCCAAGTATGTGATCGCGATGGGAGCCTGCACCGTGGGAGGCGGCCCCTACTTCAAATATGGATATCACGTCGTGAAGGGGGTCGACCTGGTTGTTCCTGTCGACGTTTACGTTCCCGGATGTCCGCCACGCCCAGAGGCACTTCTCGAGGGAGTGATGAGGATTCAAGACAAGATTCGAGCCCGAAAAATCGCACGTGACGCTGAACAGGTGCTGCCCGTTCCCCACCACACCGGGTACGTGAAGGAACCTGAGATTGTCTTGGCCTGATCACGATTTCCGGAATGACCGATTTTTCGTGAAATCATGGAATACGAACAAACCCCGTCCGCCCTGTTGGAAGGTTCGTTCGACGGACGCAATTCCGCCTCGATTGGCGAATGAAGGAAATCCCAAGTTGGAACTCGGGCGATTTCGTGCGAGATCAGGCTAACAATGAGAGATTGCTGTGTTTCGCCGAGGAAAACAGGAAAGTCAAACGAGGAAGATTGAAAGCCCATGAGTAGTCTACTGAAGATTGAGAATCTGCACGTCAACGTCGGCGAGACTGAGATCCTGAAAGGGGTCAACTTAGAGGTGAGGCAGGGGGAGATCCATGCTTTGATGGGGCCGAACGGATCCGGGAAAAGCACTTTGGCTTACACGCTGGTCGGACATCCCAAGTATGAGATTACGCAAGGGCGTGTTTTGATCGATGGTGCCGATCTTCAGGATCTCGATCCCAGTGAACGGGCTCGCTTAGGTCTATTTCTGGCTTTCCAGTATCCGATCACGATTCCTGGTGTGAAGGTGGCGGATTTCCTTCGTCATGCGATCAGCAACGTTCGTAACCCCGAACGAAAGGAAGGGGAGGAACTCATGCCGATGCGCGAGTTCCGCACCGAGTTACGGCAGACGATGAAAGAACTCAACATTGACGCAGAGTTCGCTCGCCGATACCTCAATGAGGGTTTTTCGGGAGGAGAAAAGAAACGGATGGAGATTCTCCAACTCGCGATGTTGAAGCCTCGTTTCGCCATTCTCGACGAAACCGATTCGGGGCTCGACAGCGATGCGGTGCGAGTCGTCAGCGAAGGTCTTCAAAAGTTATCTGGTCCGCATATGGGGGTCCTCATCATTACCCACCACGAACGTCTGCTCGAATACAACGTCCCTCAGTTTACACACGTCATGCTCGCTGGCCGGATCGTCGAGACCGGCGACGCGGCACTTGCACATGACCTCCACGCGAATGGCTATGCCGGGATCCGTGAACGCCATCCGGAAGCCGCTGCCGAAGAAGCCGCCGCACAGGAGAAAGAGGAACTCACAACGACATCTTCTTAAGACCTCAATCAACACCGGTTTGAGCCGCGAGAATTAGCAGGCGGTTGGCCAGGCAAGTCATCCAAGGCAGGTCATTTGAAAGACTTGTCGATGCAGGATGACTCCGCATGGCAAATGACGCTTCTTCTCCTTGAAGTCAAACCAAGTTTTGATCGAGTCTCAGAGTTGATTTTCCCCAGCAATCCCGACTTTCCATCGGAGAAAGCCAGCCATGTCTTCCGCCGAAACTCTCCTTGACGAAAAACCTGACGTCTCGATCGGGGCCTATAAATACGGTTTCCACGATCCGACTGACAAATACTCCTTCATGTCTCGAAAAGGGCTCGATAAAGAGATTGTCGGTCAGATTTCGGAGATGAAAGGTGAGCCCAGTTGGATGCGCGACTTTCGTTTGAAGTCGCTGGAAATCTTTGAGTCCCGACCCATGCCCGATTGGGGGGGCGACATGTCGGGAATCGACTTTCAGAACATTTACTACTACGTCAAAGCCAGTGATAAACAGGAGAAGTCCTGGGACGACGTTCCAGACGACATCCGTGCAACGTATGAGCGGCTTGGGATTCCCGAGGCCGAGCAAAAATACCTCGCAGGTGTGAAAGCCCAGTACGAGTCTGAAGTGGTCTACGGCTCCTTGCAGGAGGATCTCGAAAAACAAGGCGTCCTGTTTACGGACACGGATTCCGCTTTGAA
This sequence comes from Planctomycetaceae bacterium, assembly GCA_020426125.1. GTDB lineage: Bacteria > Planctomycetota > Planctomycetia > Planctomycetales > Planctomycetaceae > HKST-UBA70. The sequence goes on along the minus strand of JAGQQQ010000355.1, from coordinate 2,395 downwards.
GCTCTACCCAGAAATCTTCAAAGAATACTTCGGAACCATTATTCCCCCGAGTGACAACAAGTTCGCCGCGCTCAATTCCGCGGTTTGGTCAGGGGGCTCCTTCATCTATGTTCCCCCCGGCGTCCATGTCGATTTTCCTTTGCAGGCATACTTCCGGATCAATACTCAGAACATGGGACAGTTCGAGCGGACGCTGATCATCGTCGACGAGGGTGCCAGCGTCCATTACGTCGAAGGGTGTACGGCTCCGACATACACCAGCGACTCGCTACACTCGGCAGTTGTCGAAATTTTGGTGAAACGAAAAGGGCGTTGCCGCTACACGACTATCCAGAACTGGTCAAACAATGTCTACAATCTTGTGACCAAACGGGCCATGGCCTACGGCGATGCTCTGATGGAGTGGATCGACGGAAATCTTGGTTCCAAGCTCACCATGAAGTATCCCGCCGTCTACCTGATGGAACCTGGAGCTCGGGGGGAGACCCTTTCGATCGCCTTCGCGAGTGAAGGCCAGCATCAGGATGCCGGATCCAAAATGGTGCACTGTGCTCCCAATACGTCGAGTCGGATTGTCTCAAAATCCATTAGCAAAGACGGCGGGCGTTCCAGCTACCGAGGACTTGTAAAGGTCCAAAACGGAGCAATCAACTGCAAGAGCAACGTCGTCTGTGATGCTTTGATCCTCGATTCCGAAAGCCGGAGCGATACCTATCCGTACATCGAAGTTGAGGAAGATGACGTTGCGATTGAGCACGAAGCCTCCGTCTCCAAGATCGCAGAAGAGCAGTTGCTCTATCTCATGAGCCGCGGACTGACGGAAGCGGAGGCGTCTGCCATGATTGTGACTGGTTTCATCGAACCCCTCGTGAAGGAACTGCCAATGGAGTATGCCGTCGAACTGAATCGACTGATCGAGCTTCAGATGGAAGGAAGTGTCGGCTGAACCGAGTGGGCATCTTGTGAGAGAATCAGCCCACATTGGTGCGATAAGTACGCCGCTTCCTCGAATGCGAGCCGACTCGATTTCGCAAGATGGCTCGGGATGTTCTGCCTGAGATCGGGGAATGGATGTTCGACCGAGTATGTGGAGTTTTTCCCCGGCCTTGAGAATGCCGATCCCCGGCTGGTCAATTTCAGCGACTTGATCTGATCTGAGGCCAAATGTGCCGACAGGGACGAATCCTTTTCTGCACGACCGTTTTTCGTGGAATCGATGGCGATTTCGCGTCTGTCGTCGTTGATGATCGTTTGCATCTGGTCGATGGCTCTTGTGGCGACGGGGAAGACTTTGAGGTCGATATCTCGGCTCCGGCGAGAGAGGATCGGCGTGATCCTTTTGATGCCTGAATGTCCAGATCCCGAATGACCTGCACTTTCCCAGCCGATGACACCTGTGTTTTTGAGCACACCCCTGATCGTGGCGTGCAACCTCAGCAGGCAATGGCCAAGCGAAAACTAACTCACTCCCTTCGACCAAACGCTCGTTCCCACAATCGCCGGCCCGTTGTCCCAGGTCCGAGTTTTGACAACATAGTTGCCATTGGACAACGTCGTGATTCCGTCATTTCCGACCATGTCTCCAGCGGTCGTGCCAACAAGGCTGTTGGCCTCACTGATTGTGCCCACGATACCTGTCGTCCCATTTCCAAACGTGACCGCACCGACCCCGGACTTCCCTGGAACATCCCAGCCTGGGCTGGAGACGACGTAGTTTCCGTTGCTCAGAGCATACAGGCCCCCGTTTCCGAGGAGGTCGTTTGTGCGACTTCCGACGAGGCTGTTGCCTGAGGTGATCACACCCGTGGTCCCAGTCATGCCATTGCCAAATGTCACTGCCCCCGCGTTGGCAACGCCTCCGTTGTCCCAATTCATACTTCGAACGACGTAGTTGCCGTTCGCTAATGCAATGACTCCGCTCGTGTTCTCGCCCGTGTCTTGCAAACCATAAATCGGTGATCCAATTTGGTCCCCAGCCGTACTTCCAATGAGACTATTCGCAGAACTGACAACTCCGCTGATACCCGTTATTCCGTTGCCAAATGTCACGGCTCCGACATCTGGTTTTGCACCTGCGTCTTCCCATTGCGGGCTGATAATGACGAAGTTGCCATTGCTAAGGGCGCGAATCCCTCCCAATCCAAAGGCACCCCCTCCATCTTCGCCAATACGATCACCCGAGGAACTTCCTGTGATTGTGCTGATCAATTCTCCGGTTGCCCCATTCAACAGGTAGACGGCCCCTGCATCCAGCCCCCCGGCATCATCATAGGGAGAGGCGACCACGACGTTGCCGGTGCTGAGTGGAACGACGGACGCGCCAAACTGGTTCCCTGGATTGGGATGGGGATCGACAAATTCCGGGAAGGCCGCCGCCAATAACGATCGGGATTCA
>JAGQQQ010000354.1 GCA_020426125.1 Planctomycetaceae bacterium | reverse complement strand
TGGACATCGGCTACATGACGCATTACAAGCAACGGATGCAAAATGCGGTGGATGCCGCGGCCCTCGCAGCCGCTCAGGAGATCACCGCGGCAGTCAAGAACGCCCCCCCGGGCACGACGGACGTCACGCAGTTTATCCGCGAATCCGCACGAGCGGTCGCCGCGAATGTTGCTGATTTGAACGGGATTTATGTTGATCCCGCTGTCGACGTCGAATTTGGGAGCCGAACATTCAATCCCATCACGGAAGAGTTCGAGATTGAATGGGGAATCTCTCCATCGAACTGCGTTAAGGTCACCGCCCGAAAGACCAACCTGGACCTCAATGCCCCCGACGGACGTCTCCGTCTCTTTTTTGCCGGCGTCACGGGAAATGGCACAACGGCAATGCAAGCCGACGCGATCGCCTACGTGGAGGCCCGAGATCTGGTGGTGGTTCACGACTTTTCCCGATCGATGAACTTCGACAGCTATTTTAATGAAGAAGCGGCTAGCCGTCTCAATGACGCGCAAATCATGACAAACCTGGCAACGGTGTGGAACGACCTGCAACCCGTGAATGCCGGAAGTCTCACCACGACCCCGCAATATCTCTCCTTGACGGAACAGGATTCTGGCGTGACGGCGACCGTCACCTTCAAATACGACGACTTGACGGTCACCACAGATGGAGACCTCGATCAGATTCGCGTAAAATATGACAACAATAATTATGAGACGTTTAATGTGTCCGGAACGTCCGCGGAGATTGACGGATACCGGGATATCGTTTCAGCCTGGGTCACCGTGACACCACCTGATTCCAGCGGTTCGGGTGGGGACGACGGTCCATACACTGTCGACCTCGGGAATAAGTCGATCACCTTCTCTGGAGACAGAAAGTCCGCGTCGATCTCCTCAAATCAGAAACTTCGCGAACGTTACGTCGTCTTTACCGACGGGTCCTACGACTACGATAGTTGGAGTAATGGTCCGTATAATACGAGCTACAGCAGTTCGAAGGAGATTGACTACATCTATCTTGAGGTCTCAGATGGACAAAGCTACTGGTATCTCTTTGACCCACCCGCCGGCGGAAGTGGCAGTTCTGGCGGGGACCCGATTGAGATTCGGTTCGATGACACCAATACGAACGTCAAGCAGGCGTTTGGACTGACTGGTTCCTACCCGTACCGGCAGGGAAGCTGGGACAGCTATATCAATCATTGCCGTGATTATTCCCAGTTTGGCAGCCGCGGATTGCGAGAAATGTATGGCGGCCTCACGTTTGCGAATTACGTTCTGAGAAACGAATCGGGAAATTGGGAAACGGAAGCGCTTTGGAAAACTCGGCACTATCCATTCCACGCGATCAAGGAGGGCCATTTGTTACTCTGCGATTTCCTTCGTGACCTCGGTTTTGACGATCATGTGGGGATGGTGAGCTACGACACCTATCATCGCGTGGAACAGATTCTGAACGAAAGCGACGTGAACATTCCCTATGTCAATATTAGCTCGGAGCCGATTACCAACGACTATGAGGCGGTCAAGAATCTGATGCGGTACAAGCAGGCGGCTCACTACGCCTATGCCACGAACATGGGGGGAGGGCTGAAAGATGCGATCTCGCTGCTCGACGACCATTCTCGAACTGGCGCACGTCCCACGATTCTCCTCATGACCGACGGAAACACGAACACCATTGACTCAGGAGAGAGCACGTCTCTGCCTTCCGGCTGGGATTGGGATGAATACTTTGACTATGACGGCGATGGAGTGAGAGACTATTCCACGAATTCGTCCCAACGCCGTTACGTTCTCCGTCTGGCCAAAGAAGCGGTCGATGCAGGGTACACGATCCATACCATGAGTGTCGGAGCAGACGCCGACCGAGACTTGATGGAAGCGATTGCGTTTCTGGGGAATGGACACTACATTGACGTTCCTGGCGGATACAGCGTGACGGACATGGAAGATGAAGTCCTTGAAGCGTTTCGACGAATTGCCACCTTCGTACCGCCGGCACGGCTTCTTCCAAGCGAAGACTGAATCGGTATCCGCCGTAGACGGGTCGTTTTCGTCTCATAATATTCGTACTCGCACTCGTTAAACTCAATGACACCGGCCGCCAGCGAGAAAAACTAGCAATCGAGAGAGGAGAGCGTGTCGTTGACTGGATCGGTATCCGACCGACTTCGATCGTAAGACGGCATTGGTCAGTGCATGAATGCATCCCAGACCTTTCGGTTTTCCGCCATCGTTCCCACGATATCATCCGGAACCTTCCCCTCTTCAAGCAGCGTCCAGCCGGAGAACCTGGCTTGTTTGAGCAAGCCGAACAGTTGTTGCCATGGGTAGGCGTCCGTGCGCAGGTCATGAATGTGGACGGTGCCAATCCGGTCACTGACGAGGGCAAAGTTGGCGGCGAGTCCATCTCCTTGGAGATCGGTCGGATTACAGTTCCAACAGACCACCGCGTTAGGATGGTCGGCATGGTCCGTGATCGTTTTGATATGGGGCAATTCCGAGGTTCCCCGGCCATGAACTTCTAAACGGATCTCCACACCAAAATCGGCGGCATCCTGGGCCACTTCGTTCAATGCCCGGCCGATTTGTTCCAGCGTCTTGGGGACGGGGATATCGCTCGGCAGTCCATTCGGGCGGACCTTCACCCCGGTTCCCCCGACATCACGGCAGAGCCGGACGAACGCCTTCGTCTCCTCGATATTGTTCTTCAGCACCGTGGAATCCGGAGAGTGATATTCGCAGGCACTTCCGAGTCCGACGAGTTCGACGGCCGAACCATCAAACTGCTTGCGGACCTCGGTACGCTGCAAGGGACTGAGTGAAATTTCGACCCCGTGTTTGTGGGTCGAACGAAGTTCGATGCCAGAGAACTTCGTCTGTTCACAATTCGAAATGATTGTGGGGATGTCCCAGTCCTTTCCCCAATTGTAGGTGACCAATCCGAGTTTCATTCCTTCGGAACTGTCCTTGTCGGCCGACCAGAGCGATCCCGGCGCCAGACCTAGCGCTCCGAGGAGACTTCCGGTTGCCTGCAAAAACGACCGTCGATCAAGTTGATGGGGCATGCTTCGCTCTTCCCTTCAAATCTTGGAATTCTCTCTGATTAGGGATTCTGATCTGAGGACTCAGCCGCTGGCAAGTCCGCGATCCTCGGCGATGCGTCCGAACCATCGGGGGAATACTTGAGAATGAATGCCAGCAGACATCCGATAACAAGAAACGGCAGCATGAGGACTGTCAATTGCCGGGCATAGTCCAGACTGCTCCAGAGCATGTAGACGGATGAAGCGATGAAAATCAGGGGAGTCACCGGGTAGAGCGGAACATGAAAGGGACGTTCCAACTCCGGTCGAGTCATGCGAAGAACGATAACCGCCATTCCCGAGAGAGTGAAGAACCCCCAGAAGATTGGAGCGGTGGCGGCGACGAGTGTGTCAAAGCCCCGACCGTATTTTTCCCAATCTGGTGTGAAGAGTCCGCACCATCGATAAACGGCGTCGACCCCGTCCCGTCCGGATGGGGTTCCAACCACCAACACCATGATCAGGCTGATTCCCAGAAGGCTCACAAGGGCCAGGAAGGGTGTTTGTGAGCGGGACCATTCCGTCCAGGATCGGAATCGGGGGTAGTCCCGTCCGACGGCGACGAGCAATCGACAGCCGGCGAAGAGCATTCCGTTGATCGCTCCCAGGGCCGAGAGCATGACCATCCCGCTCATGATCCACCCCGAACTCACTCCCCAGGTTCGCGAGACAACATCCGCAGCCGGGGCGGAGGATCGAATGAGACCATCGTACCCAAGCACTCGCACGTACGCGATGTTCAGCAAGATGTAAAGAACGGTGATCCCTCCCAACCCGAATAGCAAGGCTCGCGGCATGGTCCGGCGACAATCATGGACTTCCGGAGTCACCATTGCCACGTCGCTCCATCCGCCATAGGCATAGAGCACAAACACAAAGGCCAAGCCCGGTGTCATCCACGAATTGGTCGCCTCCGGCAGTTCTGAGGTTGCGACGTGCGAGGGAACAAACATCACTCCGCAGACCAGAATCACGGCGAGCGAGAGCAACTTTCCAAAAGAGAGAACATTCTGTGCGAGTTTTCCGGTCCTGAGTCCTAGAAACTGCCACGCTCCGGGGATGGCAATCGCCCCCGCCGCCAGCAGGCCCGAAAACGATTCGATCGACGGTATCGCATGTCCGGCATAGTCCGCGAACGCGAAGGACATGACTCCGATGCTGCCCGTGAGAATCACAGTCATCTGCATCCACGCATAGACGAACCCGATTCGGCGACCGAATCCCTTGGACAGATAGAGATATTCCGCCCCGAACTCCGGATACATCGCGGCCAGTTCGCCGTAGCAGAGAGCCCCGCATAGCGCGAGAAGTCCACCCAGCAGCCAGATTCCGATCGCGGCCAACGTCCCGCCAGACCCGGCAAACACGCTGGGGGGCACGCTGAAAATCGAGACGCCGACAACGATCCCAAAAATCAGGCTGAGAGTGTCCCCGAAGGAAAGTTTCGAGGGCTGGCGGTCGGACGCTTGTTTCACGGGGTTCCTTCCAGCCGCCCGACAGAATGCGGGCCATTGAAGCCTTTGCGACAGCGCGTAAAAAAACCATCCACTCGATGAGAGGATGGTCACAATAGGATTCCAGAGTCTCTCCGGAAAGTGCGGTCGAGAGGAGTCGAACCTCCACGTCCATATTGGACACAAGAACCTGAATCTTGCGCGTCTGCCAATTCCGCCACGACCGCGTGCGGGTACTTATACGGATTCTTCCGTCGTCCGGCAAGCCTTCTAAGTTGTCGAATGGATCCTCCGTTTCGATTGGACGCTGACGCGAGGAACGTGAATTTTTCGAAAGTCTTACCAATTCGGAGATTCATTCCTCATCGGGATGTCGGGCAATTCCCGTTGGATGCTGGAGTGTTTGTCAGAAATTTGTTACTGCTCTGATGAGTATCGAATGTCTTTCCGTTCTTGTGGCGGAAATTTTGTGTGCGGGATCGCGGAAGGACATCGCTTTCCCGGATAGAACTTTCCATTGATTGGATTGGCCGACGATGTCTCCCCCATACCACATCCATCATCCCGATCAGATCCTCAGTCCTCAGTTGGTCGTTTTTCGTCCGTTGGTCCGTAAAAACCTGGAGACGATGATTCAGATCGCGGGAAAACCCGATCGACTTCGTCCTCACTGTAAGACGCACAAGATGCCAGCGGTCGCCAAGATGGTGGAAGATCTTGGGGTTCACAAGCACAAGGCAGCGACCTTTGCGGAAGTGGAGATGTTGGCTGAGGTGGGAGCCCGGGACATCTTTCTCGCGTATAACATGGTCGGTCCCAGTGTCCAACGTGCCGCGAATTGTCTCAAGAAGTATCCTGGTATGAAGTTATCCGTCACAGCGGATGATCCCACCTGGATTGCCCGCTTAGGGGAGGCGATGGTCGATGCCGGAGCAGAGATCGGGGTCGTTCTCGACATCAATCCGGGTCGGGATCGAACCGGGGTTCCTGTTGGAAGATCCGCGGAAGCACTGTATCAGCAGATCGCCGAGACTTCGGGACTTCGACCGGAGGGTCTCCACCTTTACGACGGACATCAACATCAGCGCGATCTGGCAGAACGGGTCGCCGCCGTTGAACAGGAATGGCAAAAGGTTCGAATGTTTGTGGATGGGTTGAAACGTCGAGGGTTTTTGATTCCCAGAGTCATCTGTGGTGGAACGCCGACGTTTCCCGTTTACGCGAGAATGGATGATCCGCTGATCGAACTGAGTCCTGGAACTTGCATCTTTCACGACGCGGGATACAACGAAAACTTCCCAGACCTGGATGTCTTTACTCCCGCAGCGCTGATTTTCACTCGGGTCGTCAGTCGACCAACCGAGAACCGAGTGACATTGGATTGTGGAACCAAGGCGGTTGCCTCCGACCCGCCGATGGGTAGTCGAGTTGTGTTACCAGGCATTCCGGACGGCAAACAAGTTCTCCAAAATGAAGAGCACCTTGTCGTAGAGACCACCGAGGCCGACCAATTTCGACCAGGTGACTGGATGCTGGCAATTCCCCGACACGTCTGTCCGGGAACGGCTCTCTATCAGGAAGCGGTTGTGATTGACGACGGAGACATTGTCGATCGTTGGCCTGTTGTTGCCCGTGACCGATATTTGACGATTTGAACCGATCAGCTGAACCTCAGAAAAATCACCATGGAAACATTGCGAGTCTGTGTATTCGAAAGTCGCCGAGGCGGGGAAATGGCGAAGTTAGTCGAAAAGGCCGGGGGAGCGGCGATCGTGGCCCCATCCATGCGGGAAATTCCCTTGGGGGACAATCCGGCCGTTAAGGAATTTGCAGAGTCCCTTTTGAATGGAGAGATCGATTTTGTGGTCTTTCTGACTGGCGTCGGAACGGAATCCTGCATGGAAACTCTTTCCGTACTCGGACTGAAGGATCGCGTTCTGGCCGCTTTGAAGAATTGCCAGGTTATCGCGCGTGGTCCCAAGCCGGTCGCGGCACTTCATCGTCTCGGGGTGCGAGTCGACGTCAAGGCGCCGGAGCCCAACACCTGGCAGGAACTGGCAGCCGAAATCCAACGACAAGGCATTTCCTTGACCAACAAGCGGGTCGCAGTCCAGGAATACGGCATCCCGAGTGACGATTTCTATCGTTGGCTGCGCGATCAGGGGGCCATCGTGATTCCGGTGCCAGTCTACAAGTGGGCTCTGCCGGCTGACATTGGCCCCCTGGAAAACGCGATCCGGGGAGTGATCTCTGGAGATTTTGATGTTTTGCTGTGGACGAGCGCCCAACAAGTCGTTCACGCGTTGGAGGTCGCCCAGCGTCTTGGCGTCCTGGAACAATGGAAAGCCAAGGCGAATGATTGCTTCATTGGCAGTATCGGCCCCACGGCCTCGGAGCGACTGCGGGAATACGGGCTCACTCCCGATCTGGAGCCGTCCCACCCCAAGATGGCACATCTCGTGCGAGAATCACTTGCGGCCGCCTTGGACCTCATTTCGTCCAATGCGTCCGATTCGGCGAACTGAGTTCCCCCGGGATCGACAATTTTCGGGTCATCGTCTCGAAGTGAATTTCGGTCTAACCGTCCCAGCGTTTGGGAGATGGGGTGACGTCCGGCTGGGGAGCGTGGTACAATCACAGTTTAGAAATTAGCCGGGTTTCGTTTCGTTTTGAAAAAAGACATGACCTCGCAAACTCAACAGGCCACGTCGGTCAATCGACGGGATTTTTTGGGGAACTCCGCCTTAAATGCGGCGGGGGTGGCGGTTGGCATGTGGACAATCGGAAGCCCGTCCCATGTTGAAGCCAATGATCGAATTCGAATTGGTCTGATTGGTTTGGGGCAACAGGGGCGGGAATTGGGGTCCCTGTTGAACCAATTTCCGGCCGTTGAGATCAATGCAATCTGTGATGTGGACGCCCGAGCATTGGCGGTCGCTCAAGACGAACTCTCGCTGGGCCGACGTCGTCCTATTGCGGTTTCCCGCCACGAACAACTCCTGGAGCGCGCCGATGTTGATGCGGTGGTAATCGCGGCCCCTGAGCACTGGCAAGCTCAACTCGCGGTGGATGCCAGTCTGGCCGGCAAGGACGTCTATCTCGAACAGCCGGTTGCCCATTCCATTGAGGAAGGGACGAAACTTGAGGCTGTGGTGAATCAACAGGGAACCATTCTTCAGACCGGCCTGCCGCAAAGAAGCGGAGCGCATTTCGCGTCTGCTGTTCGGCTTCTCCAATCGGGAGAAATCGGTCGCGTTCATCTGGCGAAGGCGTGGGCCGTGCATCGCCGACGATCCTTGGGACGGTGTGCGTCCACCCAGCCGCCTCAGGGAGTCGATTTCGAACGGTGGCTGGGCCCGGCTCCGAAGCAGCCGTTTCGTCCGAATCGGTTCCATGGAGACTGGCCGTGGTTCTGGGAGTTTGGGTCGGGCGAATTGGGGCAATGGGGGGTTCAACTGCTAGATGTCGTCAGGTGGGGAATGGACTTGGATCTCCCCTCGCGGATCATCGCGACCGGATCGAACAATGCGTTTCGAGATGATCGAGAAACCCCGGACACGATGACCGTTCAATATTCCTTCCCGGAAGTCGATGTGATTTGGGAGCACCGCCAATGGAGTCGCCGGGGGATCGAGGGCCGGACGGCTGCCTCGGCGTTCTATGGTGATCGGGGAACACTGGTCGTGGACCGAAGTGGTTGGAAAGTGTACGACGGCAAACCTGGCCTTTTTGCCGATGCCAGCGATATGAAACGGTCTCACCTGAAAGATTGGCTCGATGCCATTCGCCAGAGGATCCCTCCTTCCGCTCCAATTGATGTGGGCCAAAGAAGTATGACCTTGTGCCACTTGGGCAACATTGCTTGGAGGTTGGGAAGGGAGATTCGGTTCGATCGGGATTCGATGAACTTTGGTGATGATGGGGAAGCCAATCAATTGTTGGGGTGATGGCAGCGATATCGATATCCCAGTGGCAAACAGATGTCGGCGGTGTGTGAAGTTCCCGTTTGTCTGTCGATCGCGGTGATGGCTGCGGCCTTTTCACTGTCAAAATCCTGGATGGCCTGAGTTTGCTGGCCTTAGCATTTACTTCGATTTACTCCATTCTCTCCCATGCCCAAGCTTCCACTCATCATTGATGCTGATCCGGGACTGGGAAGTGCGATCACAACCGCGCTGGCGCTTTGCGACCCGGAACTGGATGTCTTGGCGGTGACCGCTTGCGGCGGTCGGACTTCCGGGGAACAAGCTTTTCGTAATTTGCAGACTGTTGTCTCGATGATCGATCCACCTCGGTGGCCGCGGTTGGGTTTCAGTTCCGCCCCTGCCGCACCGCGTCCCGATCGTCCCGAGTTGTCGGGGTTGCTCATCAACGATGGGGCCTTTGGTCTGGGCAATTGCGAGACCATCGAGGCTCTTCCTCATGCCCCCACAGACTCCTCGAAACTGTTAACGGAACTCGTCCGCGAGTTCCCGAACGAATTGACCATTCTCACACTGGGGCCGTTAACGAATTTGAATCAGGCGCTGGAACGGTTTCCTGAGTTTCTTTCGGGAGTTCGCGGGCTGGTCAGCGTGGGAGGGGCTCTCAACGGTGGCGGCAACGTCACTGCGGCAGCCGAATTCAATGTGTATGCGGACCCGGAGGCCGCTCGCAACGTCCTGACATCGGCCGCGACGAAGACGCTTGTTCCGCTCGATACCAGTGCTCGTTGCGAGATGTCACTTGACCAATTTGACTCTCTGAGAGTGGAACAGTATTCCCGGCTCGGGCAATTCCTTGTGAAGACGGTTCCCTATTTGTTCCGCGAGAGCCGAACACAACTGGGACGGGAAGGAATCGTCCTTCCAGAACTGGTCGGCCTCGCGGCCGTGTCCCAGCCACGGTTGTTTGATCGGGGGTCGATGAGGATCGACATCGAGACATCCGGCGAACTGACAACGGGAATGACGGTTTTTGATCGTCGAGGAACGGAACGCTGGCAATCCAATATCGATGTGCTCGTTGATGCCGATGTCGTCGGGATTCACGATTATGTCAAACGAATTCTGCGTCAGTCATCCCTCGACGGCTTCTCGAAGTGACGATGGCAATCGGAAAATAGGGGATTGGCGCACGATTTGGCCATGACGTCGATCCGGTTCTCGTTGGGGGGCGATTGGTCCGAAAAGTGTTGCGGGAGTTTCACCGTGCCCCTGTTCGCATGGCGGAAAAGTCGCCATCCGGGGCTCCGTCGGATTCGACTATGTTGTCTCCATCCGACGTTCCAGGTTTCTGAATCGTTCCTGTTCACGACGGGCAATCGTGGAGGTTTTGAACTTCTCGGAGAGAGGTCTTCGTCGTTGGCAAGATGGGGAGACTCGGCCGACCATCCCCGATTTTTGATCGCTCGGCTCAAAAGGTGACGTTGGTCGATTCGAGTGAGCCACGGCGGCTCGCTGTTTCCGCATGGGCGTGCAACATTTCTCCGCAATTGACTTCCGCGCACGGAGTCGCGAAACTCTGGAATTGCAATCAATGTGCTGTCCCCGGCCCATGAGGGGGCGCAAAGGTGGAATTCAAATCAGGAATAAGACGGAATGGCGTCAAAACGTCTGCTGGACAAGCGTCGGGAAGTGGAAGCAGCTGAAAAGCTGGGGAAAACAACGACGACAAAGAAAAAGGCAACCCGAAAGAAAGCCACGTCGACTACAACGCGGAAACGCAAGACGAAGGCCCCGGAACGGAAACGTCTTCTTTGGGGTGTCTTCAGCGGAACGCTCAAAGAAGAAGGCCGCTATCTCTGGAACGAAAAAGACAAGGCCGAGGAGCGGCTGGCTCAACTTCGCGCGAAAAGCAAAAAGTTGTTCTTTATTCAACCCATCAAGGAGTCCCTGTCTGAATCAGGGAAACCACTGGATGAGCAAGCCCCATCGGACGAGGACGATGATTCCCTGAACGATGAAGCCATGATGGACGATGAGGACGACATCGAAGACGTTGACGATGATGGAGAAGAGGAATAGCGACCTGTTTTACAGGACCTTCCACATTTCAAGAACTTGACAACTCGAAGTTGCCGCCACGCATAGACGAGAGAACCGTTGTGTGGTGGATGGCGAATGATTGGGAATCGTCGAATATGAAGATCGATTCCTTGAGTCGCAAGCCGTCAGTCAACACCAGCATCGCAATCCAACGACTCGCTTCATAGTCTGCGGGAAACATCCGCCTCCGGGAATCTCCGGAGGCTTTTCTTTTGCACTTTTCTCTGCTGGTTCTACGGGTTGTGAGGGTTTGGTTGTGCCGATCTCATCATTCTCCGCGAGTCTTGCAGGCGTAGTGCGGGATTTCACGCTAGTGTTCTGACGTACTTGAGAAGACATGCGGTTTAAGGTCGCTACGCGCCCTGGATCGCGTGTTGATGGGACTCGACGCGGATGTGATTCTTGGTTGGTTCGACCACGACTTGGGGTCTCCGGAGTGTCAATCGCCGATTCCGTTTCGTCGTCGGTTATCCCAGAGCCTTATGTCATCGAACCATTTCC
>JAGQQQ010000353.1 GCA_020426125.1 Planctomycetaceae bacterium | reverse complement strand
GAATTTGTTTCGGATTTCGAAATTCGGATTTTGGATTTGGACGGACAACCCGCCACTTATTGATCGCCCGGTCCTTAATTCATTTGCTGGAAAGGACGCTCGCGCAAGCACTCCATGAGCAGGACATTCTCGTTGCCGTCGTGAATCCCCGGCAGATTCGAGACTTCGCCAGAGCCTCGAATCAACTCGCCAAGACGGACCAAATCAATGCCCGCATGATCGCCCGGTTCGCCGAGTTGATACAGCCCAGACGGACACCACCGCTGAGTGTTTCACAACAGAAATTACGCGATCTCACCGCCCGCAAGCGACAAGTCTCCAAGCTCTTCGTGCAAGATAAAACCGGTTGGCGGCAACCGTGGACAAGGAGATCCGCAAGATGATTGAGCAAGCCATTCGCCTTTACGAACGGCAGCTCAAATCTCTCACCGACAAGCAACTGGAACCCATCGAAGCTGACGAGCAAACACAAACCAAGGCACGCATCATCAAGTCCGTCCCCGGTCTCGGACCCGCCACGGTCGCCACGCTAATCTCCGAACGTCCTGAACTCGGAACACTCAATCGACAACAAATCGCCTGCCTCATTGGCGTCCCCCCCACCAACCGCGACAGCGGAACCCTCCGCGGAAAACGAACCACCGGCGGTGGTCGCGAGGAGATCCGAAATGCCCTGTACATGCCAACCGTTGTCGCCGTCCAACACTCCCACGATCAAAACGTTCGACCAACGACTCGTCACCAATGGAAAACCAATACTCGTTGCCTTGATTGCCTCCAAGAGAAAACTGATCACCATCCTCAACGTCATGATCCAAGAAGGAAACACCTGGCAGAATCCCACCGTTTCCACTTGATTTCCAAGACAGTGGCGACCTTATGACCGCCATCGAGGTGACCTTCCCCCCCAACTGCTCCCATCACCATGACCAAACTGTGAACGGTTACATGGGCGGGGCCATGGCACCGGGAGGATAAGCCGGCGCGGGGGTCGGAGAAACGCGAGGTCGCGAGACGAACCCGGAGTAGTACCGATCCTTAGCGTTGACCGGCTCCGCTCGTTGTTCCTGAAACTCCAGGGGCCGAAATCCGACCTCTGGTCCTAAGCGAGAGTCCGGGTAGGGATCCTTGATCTGCGACGCACGCCTTTCGACTTCCGCAGGTCGCCCCACAACCTCGGGAAGCCGCGTGGAAAACGGGCTCAAGCAGCCAGTTAAACTGGCGAAAATGAGGACCAACGGTAGGTAGCGATGGGGCACGGAACACACCATCCGAACGGGGATTTAAAGGAAACTTGAGCTTCTACCCCGTTTCGGAAAACTCCGCTACCCCAACTTGATTCGCGAACGGGCTCCTCCCGTACTCCGATGTCACTCGGAGCATGAACGGTGAGACCGTTGATCGTCAGATCGTCACCAACCACATAGGCCACACGAGCGAAGTCGATCTGTTCTTGAGGATTCCCCATGCGGAGGAAAATGGCAGCCCGGCCAAGCCAACTTACGGTGATTTTGCAACGACCTTGAAATCCTCGAATGCGGCCTCGGTGTTCACGACTCGGAGGCCAACGGTTCCTTGGGGATAGGTCTCATCGTGGTGGGAGATTTTGAGTGAATCGTTGTGGAAGACGGTGATTTGACCCTCCGTCATGCGGACGGTCAGGTGCTGTTTCTCGGATGCCACGATCTCGGTTTTCGCTCGGGCGAGTTCCTGCCAGGAGGTGCCGTCGGTCTTTCCAAGAATGACGAGCCTGGTTCGGGGAATGAGACCGGCGAAGTAGCCTCGCTGGGAATCGTAGCCGACGCTTGCTCCTGAACAGCGAAACAGAATCCCGGCGTCGCGGGCCTGAGTGTCGCCGAGGAAGTCGATCGTCACCGACGCTTCGAAGTCCTGGGGAACCGGATGATTCAAGACGATTTTCTCTCCCGATCGATACTCGTTGATCGGGTGGTCGGGCGTCTTGCCGAGATGAATCGTCTTTCCATTCTCGGAATAGAACTGATGGTGGCCGAAGTACGTGAAGCGGTTGGTGTCCGTTGAGACTCGGGTTGTCCGCTGACCAGAGGGGACATCGAGAGGCGTGCCTGCTTTGATCGGCGTCCCGAAGACGGGATAGCCCCGGCGGCCGACGTCCATCGGCTGTACAAAGATCGCCCGTCGCCAGCCCGGATTGCGGTCTCGCTTCGCGTGGAAGATATGCCACCATTGTTTGCCATCCGGGGATTTTACAAAGCAGGAGTGGCCGGCGCCGTAGGTCTCGTTGGTTCCTTCAAACAGAGGGCGATCCCGTTTCTTCCAGGCACCGGGATCGAGGGGGTTGTTTCCATTCAGTTCGAGTAGGCCCAACTTGTAGGTCGGGAGCCAGGAACCTCCGCAGGAGTAGACGATCGACGTTGCTTTCTCGGTTTGGAAGACTTCCGGACCTTCATTGAGGCCGCGGGCCTGTTGGTTTGGTTCAACACGCTCCCAGAGAAAGTCGGCGTTGTCGCACAGACGCACGCGGGGCCCGGCCAGTTTGGTGGGGGATTCCATCTCCGCGATGTAGAGATATTGGCGATCGGTTCCGGGAGCATCCCAACCGGACCAGACGGCATACCTCTTCCCGGAATGTTCAAGGACGGTCATATCGATCGCCCAGATGTTCGGCGAGTTTCGCTCGGGACCTTCTCCGGTGGCGAGTGGACCGAACAGTTCGTAGTCCCCGAGCGGATCTGGAGACTTGGACCGAAGAACATACGTGAGATGGTTCTCGTTCCGACCATCGGAGGCCGCGAAGTAGATGTGCCAGCGGTCATCGAGGAAATGGAGTTCGGGAGCCCAGACTTCTCGGGAATAGGGGCCGGATGCCGGAGCTGTCCAGACGATCTGTTTGGGACCGAGCGCCGTCAGGGAGTCGCTGGGATGGATCGCAATCGCCCGATTTCCCTCGGACAGACACCACAGGTAGCGGTTCGCATTGGGATCGCGAACCACCCAGGGATCGGCCCCCTCGGCAATCGGGTTGACAAACATGTCTGAGGGGAGTGAACCAGTTTCGGTTTCGTCTTTCCAGTCGGGGTTCCCGGCGTCCTGAGGGAGGTCGGCGTTCCAGTCGATCACCTTCTCATGAAGTCGAGAAACGACCTCGGGATGCTGCTTCGTGAGGTTGGTGGACTCGGTGGGGTCTTGATTCAGGTCGTACAGTTGCGGATCGGAGCCGTCGTAATTGACGAGGTATTTCCAGCGTCCATCGCGAACGGCGAGATCGGGATTGTCTTCGTCCTTGGTCCCGGGACGATCGGGGGGACGTCGCCAGAAAATGGGAGCCGATCGACTGGCCTTTTCTTTTCCCAGGAGTGTGGACAAGAGATTCTCTCCGTCCAGCGACACGTTCTCCGGCGGATCGATATCTGCCAGTTCGTATAGGGAACGGTTC
>JAGQQQ010000352.1 GCA_020426125.1 Planctomycetaceae bacterium | reverse complement strand
TTCGTTGGTCCGGTTCGTATTGGCCGGAGCCGTCTTGCAGTCTTCGGCCGTGCCACCAGTTGAGAATCACGCTGGTTTGAAATCCTGGGATGATTGGCTTGTAGTCAACTCCCCAAGTCCCTTCTTCCCGAGATCGTCCTTCTCCCCGGCCGAGTGAAGCTCCGCCACCGAGATAATAACCCACGTACCGGTCGTCGTACGTCTCGTCGGCATGTTTGTGGATCGAACTCGCATGTCCGGCGCGGACCATGTCCGTCGGACATTGGGCTGGTTGTCCGGCAGAGAGCGTTCCTCCCATCGCACAGAATCCCGTAAAGCACAGAATTCGAGCCGATTGTTGCGAAATGTTCACAGTCCTCTCCCGAATTGGACACGAAGGCAAATTGCGGTGGAGAATCTTCCGGGAGACTCGCGCCGCACGCTCGCGACAACGTGGAGCGTCTGACCAGCCAAGTTTTCGACAAGGACGCAGGAGTCATGCTGTTCCTTGGCATCGGACCCCGGCTTGCTTATTCCATGGCCGTGGCCTGACTGACCGGAGGGAGAGGAACGAGAACAGATCCCGAACCCGGCTGTTGGCGTCGATTGGCTTCCACATAGATCGCCGCCGTCAGTTCCAGGAGTTCATCCGGGCGATTGGGGGAAACCCCTTCCAATTTCTGTGCGACCTGTTCGACCCAGCCGGGCTGCAATGCCATCCCTCGGTTCATCATCTCCACGAATAGGCTGACCTCCTCGAAATTTCGGTCCGCGATTCGGTTGCTGATCGGAGAGATGACTTTTGCGATGGTCTCCACCGTCTGCGAAGGAAACGACACAAACAGATCGAACCGATGAACGATCAGATCATTTTCCTTGAACTCCGGTTGCAGATGCATGAGCGCGTCGGCCTGGATTGGCCTGCTCAATGCGGGGCTTTGAAACTGTCCCTTGCAAAGGATGAGGCAACTGGACGGCGTCCGGTGCAGGACTTCGATGGTCCCGGTTGTTCCATCGCAGGTGTCCGTCTCATAGCAAAGCATGCCGGCCTCACGAAGCTGGACTCGGGAGATTCCCATGGCCCGCCACAAGGCCACAGCCACATCCGGATGATCAACGAAAAAGTCGTAGGTGCGTCGGTCCGACTCCAGAGCGACCGTCGGAAGACGACGGAATAGGCTCAGGTCTTCCAGAATCTCGCGGGTTTTCTCCCTCGCTCCCGGGTTCATCTCGTTCCAGGGCAATTCCTCGACGGACGTGGCGCGTTGTTGCCGGCTTGAGGTCCCATCGGCAACAACTTTCACCTCCAACCGCCGATCGAGATTGCGGTTGGCCGCCTCTCGAATCACGACGACATTCGATTTTTCCAGATCGCCATCTTGAGCAACGATGGAACCCGGCACCAAGCCTAAATAGGCCAACAGACACGTCGCCAAAGCGCGACGCCCCCGTTTCCAGAGATCAGTCATTCGCTATTCCCCCCAACTCTCACGAATGCCGTCGGCCTTGCGTTGCCGACCCCCTCCTCAGACACTCGCGGAATCCTCTGTCTATTCGGCAAAATCCCCCAAACCGGTACAGTGTAATTGCCTGGAACGGCGCGAACGGCCGACAAAGTCCGTCACAGGCATTTCCTGCGGCGGTAAACCTTGCTCACTCGTCCCAGTTTCCAGCATAATCCCCAAGGCAGGAACAGCATTGACGCCGGAACCGGACGTTTCGCAATCTTCTCCATTCGGCAAAGCGTCGAATTCTGATTGTGCAATCCACCACGTGTCGTGAATCATGTCAAACCGTTCTGAACCCCATAAAGACATTCATCGAGGAGGGAGTCCTGTGGCAGTTTTCCAAGACAATGCCGAGACGATTGGACGTACGCCGCTCGTTAAGATCCGGCGTTTGACCGAAGGCCTGCCGGGTACGGTGCTCGCCAAGATCGAAGGCCGCAATCCCGCGTACTCCGTGAAATGCCGAATTGGCGCGTCGATGATTTGGGACGCCGAGAAACGGGGCGCACTCAAGCCTGGCATGCAGGTCGTCGAACCCACCAGCGGAAATACGGGGATTGCGTTGTCGTTTGTGTGCGCCGCCAAAGGATACCCGTTGACATTGACCATGCCGGATACGATGTCCATCGAACGGCGAATGATGCTCAAATCATTCGGAGCCCACCTTGTGCTGACCCCGGGAGCGGACGGGATGAAAGGGGCCATCCAGAAAGCGGAAGAACTGGCCGATCAGCCGGACTTCTTCATGCCCCAGCAGTTTAAGAACCCTGCAAACCCCGAGATCCATTTCCAGACGACCGGCCCCGAAATCTGGAACGACACCGACGGGAACATCGACATCCTGGTTGCCGGTGTCGGGACCGGCGGCACAATCACCGGAATCTCGCGATATTTCAAACAGGAACGAGGAAAAGACATCCATTCCGTCGCCGTTGAGCCGGCGAACAGCCCCGTTCTCTCGGGAGGCCAACCTGGAAAGCATAAAATTCAAGGGATTGGTGCCGGATTCATCCCGGATATTCTCGATCTTCGCCTCGTGGATGAAGTCGTCCAGGTGACGGATGAGGAGGCCTTCGAAATGGCTCCGCGAATTGCCCGCGAGGAGGGGATCACCTGCGGCATCAGTTGCGGTGCCGCGATGGCCGCCGCCATCAAAGTGGCTAGCCGTTCGGAATCCGCTGGGAAGACGATCGTTGTCATTCTCCCCGACTCCGGCGAACGGTATCTCTCAACACCGCTGTTCGATGCCGTGCGAGACTAAGTCGAATTCGCATTCGAACTACGACAGGCCGTGGTTCTCGGAAGACATTGGCTACGGTGATTCCAAATGGGTTGTCTCCGAGCCGAGGCGGTCCATTTCGGAATCTTCGACGGCCAACGTCGGGGGCCGAGTCGCTCCACAGAAGAATGTCACGAATACGGCGGCAAGGATCAGCAGAAAACCGAGCCACTCGTTCCAACGCAGCTTCTCCTGGAGATACAGTGCGGAGAATACGGCAAAAACCGTGAGCGTGATCGCTTCCTGCATGACCTTCAACTGCGGAGCCGTAAATTGCTGGTGCCCCCAGCGATTCGCCGGGACTTGAAGACAGTATTCAAAAAACGCGATTCCCCAACTTGCGAAAATCGCGATCCAGAGCGGCGCCGACTTGAATCGCAGATGTCCGTACCAGGCGTAGGTCATGAAGATGTTGGACAGGACGAGCAGCAGGACTGTTCGCATGGAATAGTATTTCAGGGGAAGATTCCGGGAATGCGTCGAAACCGGCGGGGAGGAAAAGTTAAATCAAAGACGTCGATTCGTCGAAGCCGTGGAGGATATTAAAACACTGTATGGCAACACCGGCGGCTCCTTTAATCAAGTTGTCAAGAACGGCCAGGACCATCACCCGACCACGAACAATCCGAACCGTGACGTGGAATTCGTTCGTGAAACTCACGTCTTTTGTTCGAGGGAGGTGGTCCACAACCTGAACAAATTTCTCCCCCTCATAGAATTGTCGCATGGATTCCAGGAGTTTTTCCTCCGGATGATTGCCAGTCGGGTGGGCATAGATCGTGGCGAAGATTCCCCGATCCATGGGAGTCAGATGGGGCGTGAAGATCACTTCGACGTTCTCGCCTCCGATGTCGGTCAGAACCTGCTCAATTTCCGGAGTATGGCGATGGTTGCCCACCGAATAGGCGGAAAGGCTCTCATTGCACTCGCTGAAAAGAGTCCCCACCTTCGGCGATCGGCCCGCACCGGAGACTCCGCTTTTCGCATCGATGATGATTCCCGTCGGCTCGATCAGCTTGTCCTTCAAGAGGGGAGCCAATGCGAGGATGGACGTA
>JAGQQQ010000351.1 GCA_020426125.1 Planctomycetaceae bacterium | reverse complement strand
CACGCCCGACCTGCTCCCCGCCGACGTCACGGGAACGCTCGTCCTCGACCGGTCTACGAATGAGTTTGTGCTGAAGAAGGGGCCGGTCTTCTGCCAACTGCTTCTCGCCGATGAACTGAACCGCGCCCCCGCGAGAACCCAGTCGGCGTTGCTGGAGGCGATGCAGGAAAAACAGGTGACGATTGAAGGCCGGACGCTCGAGTTGCCGAAGCCGTTTATGGTCCTCGCGACGCAAAACCCCGTTGAGCAAGAAGGTGTCTACCGGCTCCCGGAGGCCCAACTCGACCGATTCCTGTTTCGCATTGAAGTCGGCTATCCGTCCCGTGATCACGAAGTGTCGATGCTCGACTTGCACAGCCGGGCCGTCGTCACACCCGAAAGTATTTCGAGTGCGGAGGAGATCCTGGAGATTCAAAGCCGGATCGATGACGTCTACGGCACTCGCGAACTGCAAGAATACATTGTCGATCTGGTTCGCAGCAGCCGGGGACACCGCGACCTCGTCCTCGGCGCCAGCCCCCGTGCCGCCATCTTCCTCATGAAGGCCGCCCGGGTCCATGCCCTGATGGCAGGCCGGCCATATCTGACCCATCAGGATATCCAGGAAGTCGCCCTCCCCGTGATGGGCCACCGCATGATCCTGCAACCCGAAGCGGAGATGGACGGTCGCCACCCCCGATTGGTAGTTGATGAGTTGATCCAATCGGTTCCGGTGTTGGATTAGTCCGCATGGCGACGGTCTCGGAAATTCACCGAACACGATGGCAAAATCGACGTTCAAGGTCCGCCCGATCCGAAGCGACTTGACTGCTCCCGGAATGTCACCGACGAATATGGCGAGTTCGGAATCCTGGACTGGCTTTGACCATCTGTTCGCACTTGGCCACAATCCTGGATGGATTTCGGACACTGCAACTTTGAGGAAAATGGATTCATGGGAAAGTTTGGCGCCGCCCTCCCTTTCATGGCCCTGTCCCTTGTCGCGACGATGGAGCTCCAGGCCGCTGGTCGGGCTCATCCGAATGTCGTGTTTCTGATTGCCGATGACCTCGGCTACAAGGAACTGGGAAGCTATGGACAAACAAAAATCCGCACCCCGCGACTCGATCAAATGGCCACGGAGGGAATGCGTTTGACCCAACACTACTCGGGAAATCCGGTCTGTGCGACATCGCGATGCGTGCTGATGACAGGCCGCCACTCGGGTCACGCGTTCATCCGCGATAACCGGGAAGTGAAACCGGAAGGACAACTTCCGATTCCGGATGACGCGATCACTCTCGCCGAATTGTTCAAGCAACACGGCTACGCAACAGGAGCATTTGGAAAATGGGGACTCGGACCGATGGACTCCACCGGCGATCCTCTCAGCCAGGGCTTTGACCGGTTCCATGGCTACAATTGCCAGCGACATGCCCACAACTTTTATCCCAAATTTGTCTGGGACAATCACACCCGCGTGGACCTTGAAGGAAACACCCGTGGCCTGACAGGGAAGCATTACGCTCCCGACCTGTATCTCGCGGCGGCACTCGATTTCATTGATAACTACAAAGATCAGCCGTTTTTCCTGTACTTTCCGACCATCGTTCCCCACCTTGCGATCCAGGTTCCCGACGATTCCCTGAACGAATACAAAGGACTCTGGGACGACCCCCCGTACGATGGGAAAAAAGGTTACCTGCCCCATCCCGCGCCGCGAGCTGGCTATGCCGCGATGGTCACACGCATGGACAGTGACATCGGCCAGATTTTCGACCGGCTGAAGAAATACGGCCTGGATGAGGACACCGTCATCGTGTTTACCTCCGACAATGGCCCGACCTACAACCGTTTGGGGGGATCGGATTCTGAGTTTTTCGACTCCGCCGGGGAGTTTCGAGGGTTGAAAGGCTCCGTCTACGAGGGGGGGATGCGAGTTCCCGCGATTGTTCGCTGGCCAGGAAAAGTCCCGGCCGGAACTGTCAGCGATCACCTGAGCGCATTTTACGATTGGATGCCAACACTGATGGACCTGATCGGAGAACCGGATTCCACTCCCGAAGTCAGCGACGGCCTCTCCTTCGCCCCGGAACTGCTTGGCCGCTCGGAAGACCAAAAGGAGCCAGAGTTTCTTTACTGGGAGTTCCCCGGCTATGGCGGCCAGCAGGCCCTTCGGATGGGCAATTGGAAAGCCGTTCGCCAAGGCCTCCGAAAGCACAAACCGGGAACTCCCCTTCCTCTTGAGTTGTATGACCTGTCCACCGACATCAGCGAGTCGAAGGACATCTCCACTGATCACCCGGAGGTTGTGAAGAAGATCAAGGAACTCATGGCCAAAGCGCACGCTCCATCCAAAGAATTCCCCCTGCCCGCCCTCGACGCGGCGGAGTGAGGTCTTGGATTGGTAAACCGATCAGAGAGTCACGTTGGCCAGGCTGTGCCTGACGGAATCGTCTAACCGCAATCAATGTCAGGCACCGGGTGCCACTGGAAAAATGGTACTTGGTTGCTTCTGAGTTGGGTGCCACTGGCTCCGCCAGTGTCAAGCGCCGATTAGTCCAGGGCACCAGTTGGAATTCCATGAATCAGGGGGAAATCGGGCTCCTGTTCTTGAGGAGGTTCATTGAGATCGTACCGTGCGGACGACCATTTCCATTCGATAGGATTTCGACAAAGTCCTCGTCTGACTGGGTTTTCGTGAATGTCATTGATGGAATGCAGAATCACTTCTTTAGAATAAACGTTGCGGTCATAGCCGGCCCCTTCCTGCCAGAAGCGAAAGCAAGACTTTCCGGGGCGTTCACGGACAGTCAATTGCTTGAGCAGCCTTGAATGATTCTCAACCAGAATCGATTTGACCTGTTTTGAAAATGGCTGTTTGATGCTGGCCAGATACTTGCCGAATTCTGGCTCGTCATCCAAAGGGTTCGTCAAAAGATGCAAATGTTCCGGCATGAAGACAAAGGCGACGAGTTGAAACCGACATGTCTGATTCGCAGTATCGATGGAACGAGCCAGCTTCTCCCGCCAGTCGTCATTGGTCAGCAATGGCTTTTGCTGATAGGTGGAAAAAGTCAACTCGTGCAGATGCCCCGG
Organism: Planctomycetaceae bacterium; assembly: GCA_020426125.1. Taxonomy (GTDB): domain Bacteria; phylum Planctomycetota; class Planctomycetia; order Planctomycetales; family Planctomycetaceae; genus HKST-UBA70. Next base: position 2,300 of record JAGQQQ010000351.1, on the reverse strand, counting down.
TTCGTGGAAATGCTTGATTCGTTTCCGATGTGGCATTGTGGACTGATCGAGTTTAGAGTTTGACCATGGAGCAATCCATAATCGCACAAAAACACTGGCGGAGCCAGTGGCACCCAACTTCTCGTTGCTCGTCAGTGCCACCCCGCCGTCCTAACGGCAGCGGTAACGGGGCCGCCGCCAAAAAGCTATGACTTCAAAACCGACGTCACCGGCGGCTCACGTTCACCGCATTGTTATTTGCGTTTCCCGGTTGAGGATGAACGACAAAGGCCGGTTCGCTGTCTGGGATTTCTACGTTGATGCGGCCATTATACACAATGACATCAGTTTGAAGGCGGTCTACCACGAACTGCGCCAACCATTCCGGCAGTTCATTGATGTATGAATCCGTCGAACGCTCCCAACCGGACATGTAAACGGCACCCGGTTTCACGAGTGCTTTCAATTCTTCAAGCGAGGCGGTGGATTCAACTTCGTCGTCGAGGTCGGCCCATCCGTGTTCGCGAGAGACGTTCAACGCAAATGGGACATCCTCGATATTTAACCACATCCACTCGTAGACGTTTTCGGAGTCGTGCTCAAGAGAATCTGGTGTTGTATCTGGAGCAAGCCGCGAGGCGATGTCCGTGAAGTCCAGATTGCAGTTCGTCTTGAGGTACACAATAGGTTTCGCAAATAACGTCACGCATCACGGGATGCGGTGGGACGATTTTCAATGTCAAAACCCGAGACTACCGCATTCCCGTGCATGCGATTGTTCTGTTGCGTGCGTGGTCCCGCTGCGTGGCAACGACGACGTCTTGCCGATCTGGTGACACGCTACAGTTGAGTGAATCTATCTGGTGGCATCTTCGGATGGCAAGTGATCACGCACCCATATTGGTAATCTCACATTGGCCACCACTGGCGTTCCCACATACGCATCCAGGAAACGGAGGAAGAAGAGGCCAGTTTCGGAAACGCTGTGGAATTGATCCCACGGAATGAACAAAGGCGGATGCCCAATACGAAAGGGAAACACGACGGATAACCGCAGACCATTTTCGCAGACACGAAGGATCAGGCACGCATTGTATTTCACGATGCCGACGGAGCCGGAACGCATGTAATAGGTGTCGCCTTGTTCGGACCTAGTATCAGTGTAATGTGCGGCGAGCTTCGCCCAACCACCAACGTGCGACGCCAAAACTGAGATGGAGCCCCATGCGATTGGAAAGCCAATGATGCCCGCGATGAGTAATAGCTTTTCCATGTTGAATCACGACTGAATCAGCAACAGAACGTCAGACATCACCGAGGACGCGCGAAAGACTCGCCATTGCCAAACCGCTCGGCTCGCGTCCTTCGGTGCATGTCATTGTTCTGTCATTCTATACGTCAAATCGGACGCCAAACAATCGCCCCATTATCCACGTCTGCGATCTCAACCCGTTCGTAATCGAACGCTGCGACGAGTGCCTCGGATTCGTCCAACATGATCGAGTGATTGGCAGTGAATTGCTTTAACGCCGCGACGTCACGGTCTACGTGCAGGAGTCTTTTCGACTGACCGTTCGCCGCATCAATGACAAACAGTTCGGCCTGCATGTAGTCTTCGTCGGTTTCCCTTCCAGGTATTCGCTGAGAAAGAAGCATTTCCAAGTCCTCCCTCTTGATCGCTGGATTCAATCTAATTAATTCATAAAGCGCTCGTTGCCATTGCCCCTCTCCGTGTTGCGCTGCGGCACCAGCATCATCTGATGGCGCCCAATACTCGACCGCCTCTATCATGCACGCTGCCGCCTGCACCGCACGTTCTGGGTGTCCCGTGCGTACTACTTCCAAAGCGTGGTGGATTGTCTCCAATGAATACATGGTCGCTGTGTTCGTCACATCCGGCTCGATTAGATCAACGAGCCGCTGCTGTAGATCCGACACAGAATCGTTGACATTACCTTCAAATTCACCGGTCTGGATCGCCCAGCCAAGTTCTAGAGACTCTAATGGAGCCTCGTCGTGTTCCTCGGCAAACTCGTCAAAGATCCGCTGGGCTCTCACTGCGCAACTCAGAGCAAATGCCATGGTTTGGCTGGACGAAAACTTCTTAAAATCAGACATTGCGTACGGCATAGACGGCTAAAAGAGTTGAGAGTGTATATGCTTCGCTGACAGAACTTGTTTATAGGATGATCAGCGTATCACCTGTAGGCTGCATCTTTGTCAGCCTAACGCGCAGTACGCCGATCGTTGCAAGGCTCATGCTACTCGGTGGTTGCATCTTTTTCAAGACTTTCGCTGCGTGATAGGATGTTTCATCCTAT
>JAGQQQ010000350.1 GCA_020426125.1 Planctomycetaceae bacterium | reverse complement strand
CGATATGCATCACATGGCTGTAACGTTCGACGACCATGACATCCGCGAGGTTGACGGAGCCATACTCCGCGATCCGGCCCACGTCATTGCGTGCGAGGTCGACTAGCATGACGTGTTCGGCCCGCTCCTTCGGATCGGCGAGTAAGTCTTCAGCCAACGCCAGGTCTTCTTGAGCCGTTTTCCCGCGCGGCCGGGTTCCCGCGAGGGGACGGATGGTGACCTCACCATCTTCGACGCGAACCATGATCTCCGGCGAACTGCCGACCAAAGTGCAATCGGGAGTCTGTAAAAGAAACATGAATGGACTCGGATTCACAACACGCAACGCCCGATAGATGTCGAGTGGTTCGGCCGGTGAAGTCAGAGAGAGCCGCTGACTAATGACGACTTGGAAAATGTCCCCCGCGCGGATGTACTCTTTGCACTTCTCAACAGCTTCCTCAAACTCGGGTTGGGTAAAGTTTGAGGTATAGGCCGGTAAGGGATGGGCGTCGCGGTCGACATCGGGAATTGTGAGGCCTGAATCCCGGTCGGCGAGTTTCTGGCACAGGACGTCCACGCGCGCACAAGCCCGATCGTACTCGGCTTGCAAGTCCCCCGTGTCAGTGCGGGCATGAACGACGACGGTCACCGTCTTCTGGATATGGTCGAAGATGATCATCGAGTCATGAAACGCGAACGACATGTCCGGCAACTGGCGATCATCGGTCGGAGGGTTGGGGAGCCGCTCCGCCCACCGGATCACGTCATACCCCGCGTAGCCAACGGCTCCACCTGAGAAACGGGGGAGTTCCGGGAGATGGATCGCCTGGTACTGAGCCAGCAACTTCTCCAACTCCTGCAAGGGATCATCGACGGTTCGAGTCTCCGCCTCTCCGTCACGTGTGATGGTAATGTCGTTGCCCGTCGCTTCGATTCTGAGAAACGGATCGCCGCCCAAAAAACTGTAGCGGCCAACCTTCTCCCCGCCGACAACGCTCTCAAAGAGAAAGGCCTCTCCATCCCAACCTGCCCGGCAAAACGCCGAGACTGGGGTTAACGTGTCGCTGTAAAGCACCCGATACACGGGCACCAGCATCGCCTCGGCGGCGAGCGTCTGAAAACGAGCGAAGGTCGGGTGATGCATCAAGGGAAACCCTGTCTCAAAGGCCGGTCAACATGGGACACGGCAACGTGGAATCTTGTTCGCTTCTCACTCTGTGACGTCCGCGTGCTGGACTCTCTTGCTTTGCGTCGCCAGCGTATCATAGTCACAGCGATGGGATGAGGAACTCGGAGTGAGTGACTTTCCCGTGAACTTCTCCGCGTCTTGCAACGCAGTTCTTGTTGTAGGAAATCACAGAAAACCGCAGAGCTTGGATACCTCATGTGCGTGAGGACGTTCCCCTGTGGAGTGCTCCGACTCGTCGGAGCTTTCCCTCAAGAGGAGCATTGGTATCAACAATCCGACATCCGACTGAATCCGAGTGGCGTCAGAAGGAAAGCGGTGACGAGTCACCGCACTCCAAAAATTCTTGTGCCCCCCGGTCCCTGTCCCACCGAATGGGATCGACTTTTCGGTTGCGGCCCCAAGGGCGCGTCAGGAATCGTCAGTGCTTAAAGTGGCGGCGCCCCGTGAAGATCATCGCGATTCCGTGTTCATTACAAGCCTCAATCACCTGGTCATCGTTGCGGGATCCGCCTGGTTGGATGGCCGCAGTGACTCCGACCTGAGCGGCTTCGTCGATGCCATCGCGGAAGGGGAAAAACGCATCCGAAGCGATCACTGCTCCTTGGCTGCGATCGCCTGCCTTCCGCGCGGCAATCATCGACGAATCCAGCCGGCTCATCTGCCCGGCTCCGACACCGACGACCATTCCGCCGCGAGCGAGGACGATCGCATTCGATTTGACGTGTTTGCAGACCTTCCACCCAAACTTCAAATCCCGGAGTTCCTCATCCGTGGGAGTTCGTGTGGTGACAACTTTGTATTCGGCTTCGGGATCTGGTTCGTCATCCCGGTCCTGCACCAGCAGCCCGCCCGTTAATCGACGGAATTCCAAAGTTCCGGTCGTTGGTTCGAGCATCGCAGGATTCTCCAACAGACGGACGTTCAACTTCCACTTCGGTTTGGTGGTCAGAATTTCGTAGGCATCCGCCTCATACCCCGGAGCGATGATCGCTTCCACGAAGCGTCCCGGTTCCGCAAGGAGTTCGGCAGTCGCCGCGTCGACGGGGCGGTTAAACGAGAGAATCGAACCGAACGCACTGACCGGGTCCCCTTCGTACGCTTTGGAGAATGCCTCCGCCAGCGACTCCCCAATCGCACAGCCGCAGGGATTGGTGTGCTTAATCACGACCGCCGCCGGTTCGCTGAACTCACGAACAATGGAAAACGCCGCGTCGAGATCCAAGAGGTTGTTGTAGGAAAGTTCTTTGCCGTGTCGTTGTTTCGCAGAGGCGATGGACGCTGGCGGGGCATTGGTTTCCACGTAGAACGCGGCCTTCTGGTGGGGGTTTTCTCCGTATCGAAGGTCCGCCTGCTTCTGAAAGCCAAGATGGAGTTGCTCAGGAAAGCTTGCATCGTTAAGCGATTGAGCAAAGTAGTCCGCGATGGCCCGATCGTACCGGGCCGTCGATTCAAAGGCCGCTCCCGCCAACTCGCGACGAATCTCGACGGACAACTTGCCCGCCTCCAACTCGGACAGAACCCGCTCGTACTGGTCGGGGCGCGTGACAATCCCCACATACTGGTGGTTCTTCGCGGCCGAGCGAACCATGCTGGGGCCACCAATATCGATTTGTTCAATCGCCTCCTCGTCAGTGACATCGGCCCGGGCAATTGTCTCTTCAAACGGGTAGAGATTCACCACGATCAGTTCGAAGGGAACAATTCCGTGTTCTTCAATCGCCTTGGCGTGGTGGGCGACATCGGGGCGACCGAGAATGGCCCCATGAATCTTCGGGTGGAGAGTTTTGACGCGACCGTCCATGATCTCCGGAAAGCCGG
>JAGQQQ010000349.1 GCA_020426125.1 Planctomycetaceae bacterium | reverse complement strand
GACAAGGCCATTGATGTGATCGACGAGGCCGGAGCGCGGATTCGTCTGAAGTCGATGGTCCGTCCCCCGGATCTGAAGGAATTGGAGGAAGATATCGAGCGCCTCAACGCCCAGAAGGAGGAGGCCGTTGCCAATCAGGACTTTGAGAAGGCCGCGTCTCTACGCGACCAGGCGGATAAGGTGAAACGTAAGAAGGAGCAGATCAACCGGGAGTGGCGTCAAAAGTCACAAGAGACAGATGGAGTTGTCGATGCGGAAGTGATTGCGGAGGTTGTCGCGAAGATGACCGGCGTGCCGCTGACCCGTTTGTCCAGTGAAGACACTGTTCGGCTTCTCGAAATGGAAAAATATCTTCACAAACGGGTCGTCAGCCAGGATGAAGCGATCAAGCTTGTGTCGAAAGCTGTCCGCCGAAGCCGGAGCGGACTGAAGGACCCGAAACGTCCTACGGCGACCTTTCTATTCTCTGGGCCAACCGGAGTGGGGAAAACGTTGTTGGCCAAGTCGCTGGCCGAATTCATGTTCGGTGATGAAGAATCTCTGATTCAAATCGACATGAGTGAGTACCAGGAACGTCACAACATCAGCCGACTAATAGGTGCCCCTCCAGGATACGTGGGATATGAGGAGGGTGGTCAACTCACTGAGAAGATCCGACGTCGACCGTATGCGGTGGTTCTGCTCGATGAGATCGAGAAAGCCCACCCCGACATCTACAACATGTTGTTGCAGATCATGGAAGAAGGCCATCTCACGGACAGCTTTGGTCGGCGGGTGGACTTCAAGAATACGATCTTGATCATGACGACAAATGTGGGGGCAAAGGCGATCTCCAGCCCACCGTTTGGATTCCAGAATCAAGCCGGCGATGCCGCGCATGATGAGATGAAGAAAAATGTGATGGGAGAGGTCAGCCGGCGATTTAAGCCGGAGTTCATTGGACGCCTTGATGAGGTGGTGGTTTTCCACAAATTGACCGACGAAGACATGCGGACAATTGTGGAATACGAGCTCCACAAAGTTCGCGAGCGTCTGCGTGAGCGTGGTTTGACACTTGAGATGACTGAGGAGTCCCGTCAATTGATCATCGACAAGAGTCGTGAAGAGCAGTCGGACCGGGACCACACCGATTACGGTGCCCGTCCGTTGCGACGCGCGGTCGAGATTTACGTCGAAGATCCGCTCGCGGAGGAACTTTTGCGGGGCGTGTTCGACGGGAAAAACCATATCACAGTGACTGTGAAAGAAGTGGGGGAAGGTCGCCAATTGGAATTCGTGGGCGACTATCGCGAAGACCCGGCGAGTGAAGAGTTGGCGACCGTTTCGGCTGGAGGGGACGAGTCAGCGTCGAATTGACGACTCCGAGAAAAGTCGATTTTGGTTCAATGGCCCGAGTGGAAACACTCGGGCTTTTTTTCTGTCGTCCCTTGATTCATTTCTTGAGGATTGTCAGCGAGGCCATTTGCCGGGGGGGAGGGGCGTCAGCTGTTGATTTTTCCAACCATCAGAGTGGGGATTCGAGTGATCCAATGCGTTTAGTCCGTCCAAGCGGCCGATCCCAAGGGGTTTTTGTGGCTGTTTTGGCTTTCCGCATTGCATTTCGAGTCGGCGACAGGAAGGATAGGGTGTATAGGAAAGACAAGGCAGACAGGGCGAGTTATTCGCCAGGAGTATCGAGGACGACCGTAGGGATTGTAGTCGATTCGCGACTCGATGTGCCTCTGACGACGCATTTTCGCCAGCGGATGTTCCTTATGGCGATGAGTCGATAGATGAGGAGTGCCATCTCTTTCCACGGAAAAATCTCTTCCTGCGGTCCCAAAATGGTGAACACATGCTATCGAAACACTTCGTCCCGCGGATGGCCCTCGCAATCGGATTGGCCGTCGGGACAAGTGGATGGAGCCACGCTCAAGACGTAACTCCGGCCGCCGTTGGCCTGAATGAGATTTTTCCGGACGAATCTCCCGATGGGATCAAGTTTGGCGACTTAGACTCCGTCGCGTCCGAGGTTGAGGAGGTCTCTCCGGAGTGGGCGGCTTGGGTCAACGAGCTCGATCCATTGCTTCAGAATCTTTACCTCAATCGAGGAGAGACCCTGGAAGCACAACAGGCCGCCGTGGATGCATTGGCTTCGAAGGTCGCGGTTCTGGGAGTCGCTCTGGCGGATCCCGCTTACCATCGAGTTCACCCCGTTCTGACAGACTTACGACAGGAACTTGCGATTCGAGTGAGTCTGGCGGACGCAATCTTGGGTTTTGTCTCGGGGGAATTGCCAGCGACGCCCGAAACCCGATCCATTCTCAAGAACCTGGTGTCCAATATCGATCAGTACTTGCTCAGTCCGCGGGTCGACCTGGAACAGGGGATCCGCGCCGATCTGACCGCCATCGAACAAGCCGGTGGACATGGTGTCGTCACAGTGGTGCGAAATCACCTTCTCAACACCAATATGCGTGTTGTGATCACCGAAGGGCTCCTGAACCGCTTGTTCGCCGAGGAGCGTCATGAAAAAGGGGGGATTCGCGACAAAATCCTTCAAGCCTGCGTTTACGGCTACCAGTGCACCAATTCGACTCTCCACATGGATTTGCAGCCATGTGATGATGCCGCTGTGATTGAGCTTCAAGCTCAGGGGACGATCTATTCACGAACCACAGGCTATACCAAACAGGCGAAAGTGGCTTCCATCGGCAATCACTCGTTCAAAGCTCGTAAGCCCGTTCGGTTCGACGGAGAAGAATACCAGACCCATGCCCGCGCGATGGTCACGGCCTACCCGAACGTCAAAACGGTTGACGCGGTCACGAAATTTACGCGCGTCCCCATCCTTGGAAAGATCGCGGATAACATTGCTTACAACGAGGCTGTCAAACAGACACCTCAAGTGAACTCGATCACTGCTGGGAAAATCATCCATCGAGTCGGGAATCAGATGGACCGTGAAGCGGGACAACAGTTTGCCGAAGCGACGGAAGAACTGCAGAACGAACGGTATGCTCCGCTCCGAAAGTATGGGATGTATCCCGAATACTCCCACGTGAGCAGTACCGACCTGGACATGGGAATCGTGAGCCGACTAATGACCGACGTGGAAGTGGGCGGCTCCGAGTTTCCTCCTTACCTCGCGGTTCCGACCAATGGAGCAGCCGCTCAGATTCATGAATCTTTGCTGAGTAACGGGTTTGATGGGATCGGCCTCGCCGGTCAGACGATGACCGCCACTGAAGTTCGCAATCTCCTGCAAGACCGATTCAGCGAAATCCTTGGAAGGGATGTGAAACTCGAAGGGCCGGAAGAGGGGAAAGACACGGGCGAGCAGTTCGTCTTCGCGGAACAAAAACCTGTCTGGTTTCAGTTCCGTGATGGCCGAGTCATTATGAAGGTTTTCGCCAGCTTGATCACCAATGAAGGCACCGAAATCCCGCAGCGTCTCATTACCGTCGCACTGGAACCAACGTTGGAGGGAGACAACATCACTTTGACTCGGAAGTCCATTCGAGCCGAAAACCCCGATCCACTTCAACAGGAGACGCGCATTCAGGCCGCTGGCCGGAATGCTCGGATTGTGAAAGCATTCACCGACCAGCTTCCCGAAACCCGCACTGAGTCGGCATTGGTCGATGTGGAGGCAGACGAAGAGTCGATTCAAATGCGAATTACTTCGTTGACCGCCGCCGGAGGATGGTTGACGATCACTCTGGAATAATCAGATATCCCGTGTGCGAACGATCCTGATTGAACGATTCCTGATGAGCCTCGGAGTGATCCGCTCCGAGGCTCTTTTCTGTGAGACACAGTTTGCGAGTTCGAGATCCATACTCGTAGGAATCTCGGCTTGCCTCGCCTAGCGAGCACACAGCAGGTCTCGTGTGGGCATTGTCTCTCGATGTTCCGCCGACTTCATCCCAGTGGGAAACTCCCCTTAGGAGTGACCTGGAAATTCCTGTCCCGTTCTCGAAGAGGTCAGATTTCTTCAGGTGGGATCGTCTTCCGTCAAGCCAATCCTGGGTGGTTGTTAGGGGATAGGGTTTGTGCCGTTGCAAGAAGCATTCGCTCTCATCTGTTATCCTACCCAGGACCAACTACCGACTCGCCGCGAAAACGAGACACTGAATCATTGGTCATCACTTAACGGCTTTTTTCGTCTGTTCCGCCAATCGAACGCGCCGGAATGAGATGCTCGTCAAGCCCGTGACGCGGGGAGCCATTCTCAAGGTTCAACTAGATTTTGAGTTTCCCACTTGAGAAGGTCTCTGGATCAACCAACAAGGCCGCACCCTGGATACTGCCGAAGCCCACTGTTCGTTCAAACCTGTTCCCAGACGTTAGGGAAACGAATGTCAGTTGCCGACCAATGTCGAGGCCAGCAAGATCGTCGAATCCGTCCCCGTTGTAGTCGCCGACAATCTCGGCTCCCCATGTGATGCTCGCTCCCCAGACTCCCCATCGGGATGCTGACATGGCCGCCCGATCGGAAAAGGAGGTCGTTCCCACCCAAATTTGGTTATGGTTGGGATAACCGGGGCGATGAAGTCGGCTGACGATGTCGTCGAGGCCATCGGCGTTGAAATCTCCAACAGAAAACGGACCGGAAAAACTGGTTGGAGAGAACCTCGCAGCGGGAGAAATGGAAAAGCGATTTGCCCCCAGATTGGGCTGGCTGATCGGGCTCCCGTTGCTGATCGTATACCAGAACTGGCCGTCGTTCATCTGCGAGAGGACATCGTCCTTCCCGTCGCCGTTGTAGTCTCCAACGAGAAAGTTGTGCCATCCCGATTGGGCGAAGGAAGATCCAAATCGTCCGGCAAAGATGCCTGCGAATCGCCTTCCGACAGGAACGAGATTCGACAGGCCGTACATCCAGATCGACCGGGTTTCATCGACACTGTCCCGGAGTCCGACGATGTCGTCAATGCCGTCCCCATTAAAATCGCCGGCGCGGAATCCTGTCCATCCTTGGGGTGTCCACCGACCATAGAACGTTGTCTCGAACTGGAATCCGTTCCAGCGTTTGCTGAACCATTCCCCGGACGACAGTTGGGCAAGAAAGTCGGTTGTCCCATTCCCGTCGAAGTCTCCGACCATGGGGAACTGAAATGTGGACGTGGAACCGAAACTCCCTGCGGACACCGTCAACAGATGTCCTTGCCCGTCATTGAGTGCCACAAAAATGGCGTTCGATGAACTAAAACCGATTCCGTCGAGAGTGCCGTCTCCATTGACGTCACCAACAAAGGTTTGCCATCCGAGCGACGAGTCCCACTGGGGGCCGTCGATCCATTGGAGGTTTCCACCTTGATTGAGTCCGACACGCCATCTTCCCTGACTCGGATCAAAGACAATCAGATCGTCCGGAGCCCCGGAGATCGCTACGGATTCAAAGGCTCCAATGTCGACGGCGGAACCAACAATCCGTGAAAAGGGGAGTCCCCGCTGGTCGGCACCGAGCGACTGGCCGTTGGCATCCAACGATTCGGAATTGTTACCGGCATTCAGGGCAAGGCTTTGCGGGAGCAGAGGCAAGGTGGGCGTGGGACCGCCGTGGTTCCCCAACTGATCGGAAACGACAGTTGTTCCATCGATTGGCAACCCACTCTCGCCGACCTGGTTGCCGTTGACGCCATCCATCAATCCCCCAGCGGCAGCGGGCGTGCCGATCAGATTGTTGCTTGATAGCGATGACAAGGAAACATTGCCGACGATGTCTCCCGTTGTATTTCCGACGATCAGAGTGTTATGAACGACAATATTCTGGCCGACGGTGGTATCGATGCCGGAGTCGGTATTGAAAGCGATTGTCGAATTCCGAATGACGGCGTTGCTATGCGCGCCGATGGCTCCGTCTCGCCCCGTGTTATGAACGAAAGTGGAATTCACAACTGTCAGACTCGTTCGGTCGCTATTCACCACTCCGCTGCCGGTTGGAGCGATGTTCCCCGCGAATGTCGAATCGATTAACTTTAACTCTCCGAAATGGTGGTCGATGACGGCGCCCCCTTCAAACGCCCGATTGTTTAGGAACGCTGTTCTTTCCAACGTCACATTTCCGACCGAATAGATGGCTCCACCGCCACGCACGTCCGAATGTCCCCCATCACGGATGGTGAGGTCCGAAATTGAGAAGTTCAGCAATCTTGGGCGCACGTCGACATGAAACAGCCGAAACGAGTGGTTGCCCGCGATTTCCAGACGATCGGCTCCGAGCCCCACGATGGCAAGATCGTCGGTGATCTGGATTTCTCCGAGCGTCAACGGGATGGTCTGATTCGCGAGTGAGTCCGCGAACCGAACCGTATCCGCTCCGGGATTGGAATTCGCGAAAAGGATGACCTCTCGGAACGACAGATTCCCGGCCGAAAAGTCTCCGTCGACTCCATCAACTGTTGTGTCCACGGTAAACACCGCCAGGAGCGTGCGATCTTCGAGCCGCTCCGTTCGACGACCATCGACCGGCCTGGGCCGTTTTCTTCGCTGGAGGCGAAAACAACCCGTGCCCCAATTGATGAACGGCCTCAACAGTGTTCTTATCATAAAGTGGCCCCAAAATGGCTTTGTGGTTTTCTTATGAGTCGGATGGGACGGGCGCCCCAGAGATCCGGGTCCTTTACTTCGCGTCAATTCGATAGAGAGCCCGGTCACTACGGAGGTAAAGGGCGTCGTCAACGGCAATCGGTGAAGCCATGATCTGGCCGTCGATCTGGTTCACGGCAAGCTCGTCATACGACTGGCTGGGACGGATCACAGTCACTTTGCCTTCCTCGTTGCCGTAATAGATTTTGCCATCAGCGAAGAGGGGGGATGCGGAGTAGTTGCCGGGAACGCGTTCCGTCCAGATGACGGTTCCATCGTCAGCGTCAAAACATGTGGCGATCCCTTTGTCATCGATGATATAGAGTAAATCGTCAATGAGCAGCGGAGACGGCTTCGCGGGGATTCGCTTCTGCTCCTTCCAGACGACGTGGGACTCGGTCACATCGCCTTCGCCATCGATGCGAACGGCCCAGAGTTCGGGGCGTCCGAACCCGGTGGAAAAGAAAACCATGCCGTTGCCAACCACCGGGCGGGGCACAACGGAAAATCCGTCGCCGTGCCGAACTTTCCAGAGTTCCTCACCAGTCTTCGGGGCATAGGCCACGATCCACTGGGATCCCATGCAGATCACTTGTTCCCGTCCGTTCTCGTCGACCGCGACAATGGGAGTATCGAATGCTTTCTTGCGGTCTCCGTCCGGGGCGTCCATCGGCGGTCGGTCGGTTCGCCACGCGGATTCTCCCGAGTTCTTGTCAAGCGCCTGGACGTATTGCTGGTCACATCCGTCGCAGATCAGAATGAGGAGGTCGCCATGGACAATCGGCGAACTTCCCGGTCCGACCGCGTGATCAAGCGGGATTGTTCTCGACCAGACCTCGGAGAGATCCTCGCGAAGCAGACAGACGGTCCCAAAGGTGCCGAAGTGGCAGTAAATCTTGTCGCCATCGACGACGGGAGTCGGGGACGCATAGCTGTTGAATTTGTGAATCGGTTCTGGTTCGTCGATCACAAACAGATCGCGTTCCTTTCGGCTTTCTCCGGACTTCATATCGATTGCATATAATCGCAGCGTGATCCGCTTTGCGATCTGCCGCTGCTTGATGTGATCGGGATTGGTTCCCTTCTTTTCATAAAGTTTTTGCGCTTCCTCGTCGGTCGGGTACTCTTCAATGGCCGTCGTGACCCACAGGAGACCATCCGCAACGACCGGGGAGGACCATCCTTTTCCAGGGAGTTCCGTCTTCCAGGTGATGTTCTGGTCTTCAGACCAAGTCGTCGGGGCTTTTGTCCGCGGAGCAATGCCGTTTCCGTCAGGCCCGCGGAATTGCGGCCATGGGGAATCCACGGCCCAGCCGGGTGACGCAAACGCGAACAGACATCCCATTAGTAAAATCGGCAGTCGCAAGACGTGTGTCCTCTCGAAGAGTGGTGATTCGCCAGTCGATCGATCAAACCTCACTTTACCTTCTCCCAATCCCTGGCACGATGTCAAGCATGCGGGGACGATTCGTCGCATTCGTCTCTGAACCAATGACCGGTGCAAGTTGAATTCTGACAGAGATCCGAGAGAATCATCACTTGGGATCTCAGAGCAATGGTGTCGGAGTACGAATCGCCCCTTGCTTGTCCGTTCCACTGTCTCCGAACCGATTCGCTTTTCGGAGATCGACTACGGTTGCGAACTGTTTGTCCCCCCACCAAAACCCCGCTTGAACGCGAGATCGGGAAGACCTCTTATGCTGACACTCCGCGGGCGATGGCTGGTTGTGCTCGCGGTCGTAGGAACCATTTTCGGACTGCTGCGGAGTCAGCATCAGTTGGCGTTATTGTCCCTTTCCATTCTGATTTGGCTCTTCGGGGAATGGGTGAACCTCCGGTACCGCCTGGTTCGCCATGTTCCCGGCTTTTGTTGCGTTCGCAGCATCAACGGACAGGAGTCTCCGCCTGGATTGATTTGGACGGATCGCCCCTTGAACGTGCAGGTTGAGATCATCTCGAAGACGACTTCGCTCGATGGCAATTGGCGGTTTAAGGACTCCGTTCCAGAGAATCTTTCCATCGTCGGAGACGGCGCATGCGAACCGGACTATGGGGCAAACGTCTGTCGGTTCTCCTATCAGGTGGTCCCTCGCGGAGTGGGAACCATCACACTCCCCGGAGTCAGTGTGGAATTGACCGATCCCTGTCAATTCATGACAGCACGCCGGTTTATCTCCTGTCGTCAAGACTTTCGAGTCTTTCCGTCGTTCGTCGATGTGGATGACGTGCGTCCGACGCTCAAACGGGTGAACGCTCTTCCTCCTCCCGGAATTCACCGACTCAAACGGGAAGGAATGGGATTCGAGCTGCATGAACTTCGCGAATATCAACCGGGTGATCCGCCGAAGTCGATCGCCTGGAAGGTCTCCGCACGTCGTGATCAGTTGATGACACGGAAGTATGAATCGGAAGTCCCAGTCCGAACGGTCATTTTTTTGGATCGGTCCATCGGAACGAGGTTGGGGGGATTCGGAAGGCGGCTGCAGGACCAGATGTCGTTTGTCGCCGCGAGCGTGGCCCGTTCCGCGCTTTCGGCTCGCGATCCCGTGGGGCTCGTCTTGTTCGACGAGGCCGGCTCACGCCGTATCGATCCCGGCGTCGGGGAGCGGCACTTCCATCGACTGTTGAATGTGATGAACCAGTCGGCTTCCGAATCGCCCCCGGCTCCGACCAAACTCAGTCGCGAATTGTTCGAAACGGTATGGACGGTTTGCCTTGAGCGGTTTCCGGAATTACTCGAACCGCAACTGAATGTGGTTCCGTTTACCTGGTTGCCAATTTTGCGGGGAAGTCGCGAACGCCGCTCCCGTCGGACTCGCATCGCCGCACTGTTTGCCCAGCGATATGGGTTGCCGTTGGATACACAGATCCAATTGGTCCACGATGACCCGTTGATGGCGATGTACTCGCACAGGTTTTTGTTGGATGCGGGGATGGCCTGGATGGAACCCGTTGTCGATCGCCGGGGGCGGGGGTTTCATGAGTGCGTTCCTCGACTGGAAGCTTTGAGCGCCGCATTGACACAGGCGGTCGCTCGTGGACGCGACAACGAATTGTTTGTGATCCTCGCCGATGTGATGGACTGTTCCAGTGAAATCTCCCAACTGAAACCCGCTTTGCGGCTGGTCCTGGCAAGACATCATCGCATGGCCGTGATTTGTCCTTCGCCTGACTTTCGCCGCCCGGGGCCGGTCGAACCACTCGATTTTCGGGAGGCAACACCCGAGGAGTATCTGGTTCGTGCGGAACAGTTGAGACTGAATGACTCCGCGGAAAAGATCCGCCGGACTCTGGGAGGACTGGGGATTGCGGTGACGTTTTCAGCAGACCGTCAGGCCATCAAAATGGTGCTGGCGGAAGCGGATTTGACGAGGCATGGCCGGATGCACCGCGGAGCCGCCTTGTCGGTCGGAGGAAGGGAATAAGACGAAGTGAGCGTTGGGATCGAGCAAAAACCGGATACCACGGAGCCCGACACGCGAGTCGCGGGGCTCCGTGTCGATGCCTCATCCAAAGGCCGCGCGGTCTTCCCGTACCACTTCGTTTATACGGCTTTTCTTGTCGCCTTTTGTCTGCACGTCTTCCGAAGTTTCTTCGATCGAACTGCTGACATCCCGATGGCTGCATTGATCGCAATGGCCATGGTTGCTGTCTACCTGAACTTTCGATTTTGGATTGGCGTCTGGATGTTGATGCTGATCCAGATCCATTTGTTCAACTCCGAACGCCCCATTCGAGAGGGAAATATCGGAGCAATCGGCGATATCATCATGGTTCTGGGAACCATGATTTTTCTCTTTGTTAGTGGTCGCCTCACGGCTGTAGGGAAGCGGCTCAGAAGGGACAGCCAACCTGTTCGACTGGAATGGAAAGAAGGGAAGATTGCGTGGCCGTCGCTCGCGTCGATCTGGGCTCAGGGGATTGGACAGATTCGGGCGATGGAGTCCTGGGAGGCTCTAGGGGCTGATCTGGCGCACGGACGCCGCAGAACAATTCTTCCCGTTTTGGTGGCGTTGGGGGTCCTGTTATTGAATCCTCCTTTTCCAGAGGCGATCTCTGAGTATCGATTAACCCCGGCAGGGCTTCGGACCATTAAGATCGGGCTCTTTCTGGCTGGACTGTATTTCGTGCTCTCGGCGGTTCTGAACGGTTGGTCGTGGCGGCGTTTGTCTCGTGCTCAAGCTGAGATTTACGCCAAAAGCACATTACTCACCTGGACGCACCGAGACCTCCGGTCGGTGGCACTTCGCAGAATTGCAGGACGCGGGAGAGTCAAATCCGTGGGGAAGCCATCGATCGAAAAGACGCCATGAGCCGCGCCCCCAGAGACGTGGAATTGCGGATTGCGAAAAAGGTCGTCATCGTGATGGGGAGAGTTCGACTCTTGGCCGTCGTTGCTCCACACACCATGTTGCCAAACTGAAGGGCAGAAATGTTTTTCTGGATTCGTGAAATTTTGGGATGGTGTCTCGTTCTTGCCGGGATTGTACTCGTGGGGATGGCGTTGACGTTTGTTGAGGATCGGCAGGTTGTCGAGGCAGGTGTCGTTGTCATGGCGGCCACATTGATCTTTCGCGGCGGGCTTTTATTGATCCGCATCTCCACCGCCGCGAGGATTTGTCTGCCTCCCACGGAATCCGAACCGAATCTCTCACAAAGGCCGGAAGCCAAACCGGCGAGTGCCACCGCTGGCACGTCCTCATAATTTTCGGCTTCGCGAGCCGATGAAACCTCGGCGGAATTCCGTCCGAAACAACAGGAACTCGCGGAACGGAGGTGCGAGCCGGTCACCATTCCGTGGTCCGGCCCTGTGCCATCGCTTCGATCGACACAACCAGTGCAAGCAATCTCTGGACAGACTTAGCGATGCCACAACTCAACTCATCGCCCCCAGAAACGTGATGAAGGCCAAGAGCAGGCGATCCCGGCGCCGGAAGGAATCAGGTAAGACGCTCGCGGTCCTTCCCGAGGGCTTGAAGCCGACTTCCGATCAATGGCGGCTCATCGATGAAGAGATCGGCAGACGGCAAGCGACGGGCGGGGACCTACCGTTGCAGGCCGATGAAGTGGCGTTCGTGGTTCGGGGCGAGATGGGGTGAAACTATGACTTTCCCATGCCCTCCACCATTTTGACAATTGGGTTGAAGTTTATATCGCTCGTGTCGTGTGATTGATTGAGGTATCCGGTCTGGGGATCGGAGAAGATGAACTTTGCAATTTCAAGGCGAAACGC
This sequence comes from Planctomycetaceae bacterium, assembly GCA_020426125.1. Classification (GTDB taxonomy): domain Bacteria; phylum Planctomycetota; class Planctomycetia; order Planctomycetales; family Planctomycetaceae; genus HKST-UBA70. The sequence continues at coordinate 650 of JAGQQQ010000349.1, read as the reverse complement.
ATTTTTTGACTCGACATCATCGCCGATGGCAGCCTCAAAAGACATATACTGACTCAAGACGGCGTTTCGATGTCCGTAAATAATCGACAAGTTTCTTTCAGCATTGTATTTCGTTAGGCAAATCTTTAGGAAAAGAACTGGGGCGGATGCAATCAGAATGCTCTTCAGCGCAAAACTCGTTGCTGATGCGATTCCCTGCCCTGAAGACACTTCATGGAAAAACGAGACATACACAATCGCCGCGATCGTGGCGATTGACGCAACGCAAAAGAGGACGCACCAAACCAATTCCCGCGTGTGGTGGCTAGACTGTAGTTTTGCGAAGTAATCACTACTGCTTTCAACACCACCCTCCATGGTCTTTGCCCGAAGTGATTCAAGGATCTTTTCTACTGACTGCTTGGTTTTCTCGATCTCCTGTAGTTCAAGCCCTGCTTGTCTTGCAGAGTCATTCAAGAAGTCTGCGGAGTCAACCTTCGCTCTAAGATCAGCAATTTTCAGTTCATTCTCAAGTTCCCGAACGCTGCTTTGAAATTCTCCGTATCTCTCTTTGAACTTGGCTATGTGATTCCTGCGGTCTTGTGGGAAAGTGTCACGATTTACACCAGCCTGTATTGAATCTTCAACGAGATATTCTCAAAAGTTGTGTT
>JAGQQQ010000348.1 GCA_020426125.1 Planctomycetaceae bacterium | reverse complement strand
GCATCCCAAGTTCGCGGACAAGGCGGCCCACGCGCTCCGCTTCACGTCCAAGGATCTCAAAGAGTTTGGAATCGTCGACGAAGTGATCGACGAACCGCTCGGCGGAGCCCATCGCGATCACCGACGCATGGCCACGCTGCTGAAAGCGTCCCTGGCCGAAGCTCTCCGTTCGCTTTCCAACGTCCCCGCGAATGAACTCCTGGATCGTCGCTACGAGAAGTTTCGACGAATCGGGGTGTTCGAAGAGCACGCCGTTGCGTCCGCTCAATCGTAAGTAGACTCGAACCGGCTGGCCCCCGATCACTGACGCAGAGCGTGATGCCGCTGTCCTCGGTGTCTCGCTCTCTTTTTTGCTTGAGCGATGGCCACCCTTGGCCCCGGCTTGGGAGTCTCGAACGACTCAACAGCCGACTCGAAAATCCGCATCGCTGTCGATCGGCTCCAGCGGCGGGTGAGTACCCGAATCACCGGCACATTCGGAAACCGCATGAAAAACCATGCCGGAAATGAACATAACGGACATTATCGGACGTTGGGGTATGGCCACGAACAGGTCGCTTCAACTTGCGCGAGCCGTCGACCTCGCATCGTCGAGAGTGAGTTGAGCGGGTGTGATTGGGCCGTTCGCATTAGAGTGGGTTCGTTGTTCTCGGAGCCTGGGCCTGCTGCAATCGCTGTTGAACCAGGGGACTCAAATCACTGAGCGGAATCCCCTGTTTGCCGAGTTGGGAAATGATCCGTTGATCAACCGTCGAATTCGGTCCGGTGTTCGCATCCGGATCGGGTCGGTCTCCCCAGAGGTCCGCTTTCCAGTCCGCGAGGACAGCCGTCTGCAGCGTCACCGGAATCCCCTGCACAGCCTGATAGATCTGTTGCTCGATGCCGGCGCGAATCGTCGGGATCGTCGAGTAGACGGACGCAATCGCCCGAACCAACTGAAGCTGTTGCTCACTCGGATCGCCGGCGACGGGAGTCGCGGGCGGCGTCGGCGTTTGGGGATTTGTTGTCGGTGACTCGGGAATCGAACTTCCATTGGTGGGCGGATTCGTCTGGGGCGAAACGGAAGTTGGAGTCGAGGTCGTGACTTTGTCGAGCAAGTATTGCTCAAGCCGCACGGAGCCGGCCTGAACGATCTGCTGCTGAAGCTGCTGCCGTTGAACAGGATCGCTCGTCGAAATCAGCTTCAAAACTTCCTGTTCCAACTGCGAACGGTTCCCGCTGGTCGAAGCCCGTTGAATGGCGTCCGCGACGACACGCTGGGCTTCGGTGCTCAATGCATTCTGAACCGAACTCCAGAAACTCGTTGTCGTAGGAGTTTGGGGATTCGTCCCGGGAATGGTTCCTGGGGTCGGAATGGTCGTGCCCGGATTCGTCGGCAGCGATCCCGATTCTCCCAGGACGACGCCAGATCCCGGCGGAGTCGGTGTCGGCAAGAACTCGCCTCCATGATCGTGATCATGGCTGTGATTGAGCGGCAAGTCGTCGTTGTCGAGGAGATGAATGTACTCCGCGAGTGCGTTGTGCAGTTTCTCGGGCAGAATCGGGTGCAGCCGGTCCATGATGATGGCTGCCCCTTTTCCGGAATACGAATCTTTCAAAGCGACACGAGCGGACTGGGACACGGTCACAATCAGAAAGGTCAAAATCAGCGAGAGAATGACCCCTTTCAACAGTCCGAAAACGGCCCCCAAATGGCGGTCGAATTCCTTCATCTGATTCTTCTCAATCCAGGTCGAAATGCTCCGGGCGATCCCGAAACAGACGAAGGAGAAAACCAGATACGAGACGAACAGCACGACCCAATGATTGAGCGGCGGCTCCAAATGGACATACGGCCCAGCGGCAGCGGAGATCCCGTCGGCGAAGACGAAGCACAGCACAATGCCGGCGATCCCGGCGAGCTGCCACACGACCCCTTTCATCGCGCCGCGAATCGCAAAGAACGCCAGTATCCCGGCAATGAAAACGTCGTACCACATGTCCGCAAGACTCCTTTCAGACCCTGACACCGCGAGTGCGGCCAATCCATTCCCCCAGAGTCTACGGAAGCCGGGACGATTGCGTAAAGAGAAGTCCGGCGTACGGACACCATTCCACTTCGATTCTCAATCAAGCCAGAAGAATGTAGGCAGTCTGGGCGACACAGGAATTGGTCAAATGGCTCACCAGCTTGTCGGTGAGAACGCGCGATGGGAGAATCCTGTTGACGATCGATGCGTGATGGACGTTAGAAGTTCGTCTCTTTTTCATTGCCGTTTCGGGTACCGATCGCCCGCCAGGTGTTTCGATCGATCGAGTTGGAAACGAATCTCGTGGCGCCATCACCCATGGCGACGTTCACGCCTCCGGGGTGCATGCT